>NZ_JAAHHU010000020.1:0-15981 GCF_010672095.1 Moorena sp. SIO3I6
GTGAGCTTTACCAACTGATGCAGAGTCTGAAAGCTGCTGCTCAGGTATCTAGTGGTGGTAGACCCAAGCCTCAAAAACCGATGGAGTACCAATTTACTGGGGATGTCTTTCTTGAGATTTTCTGCAATCCCAATATCTATCCTTCTCCATTTGCGGCTATTGTCTTAATTACTCTCAGAGATGATCGCATCCGCTTGAGTACGGAAGCTGAACTGACTCGTGTGGTAGAAGATGTTAACCTGTATTTGGAACAAGTCAGCTGAAGGCTTGGGTGTCATTTCCAGCAACTGTTGTCGTGTCAGATCCTGCCTAATGTCTCTCAAGAAACTAAGGTCAGAGGCAACAGGCGGGTCAGAGGCAACAGGGGGAGATGGTTAAGATGGGGAAGAATTTGTTAACCGTTTCGGCTCTTCCATAGCAGATGAACTGCACGTCCGTGGGACGTTCTTAAGAAAAAATTTATGGGAAATCGTTAGTATAAATGAACTCCAACAATCTCCTGGAATTACTGCAAACTGGGTTTCGCGCCTCCTTGGGGGCAACAGCCTCTTTCGTTGAAACCCTGCAAGACCCTGACAAGCGTGAAGAAAGTCTGGCTCAGTTTCAGTCAGATTTCAATCAACAGATGACTGAGTGGGCGGAAAAAGGAGAGACTACTGAACTTGAAGCCCGACGTTTTATTGAGCAGATGTGGAATCAACCAGGTAATCCCGTGGATCCACCGACAACAGGTACCTCCAGTGATCCTACTGCACCATCATCTAACAATCCTGTTCAGTCCAATGCACAGGATGATATTGAGGAACTGACAACACAACTTGCTGATCTTCGTAAGGAGTTAGAGGAGTTGCGTAAATCAGACAGTAATAGTTAGATTTACGCGGAGCGTGAAAAAACTCAGGTCTGAGTGGGAGACTAGAGCGGGAGCCTAATAGGCAAGAAATCAAGCACGGGAAACAGAAACTCCGCTCAATCTCTGACATTTCTGTTCCCATAAACATGGATTTACCCACTCAGCGCTGAGATACCATCAACTCAAGGCTTTTTACTAAAAATGGCAGCTTTGTTACTCCCCAACACCATTCCCTGAAGTTTGCTGAGATCTACTCAACCGCTGACGGTTGCCCAACCAATCCGGTAAGTCACTATAGCCTTTATCGGTGGCATTGATGGGGTTTTGCTGGTTACCGACTTGATCGCACTTTTTTGTCTAAGGATCAGCTTCTATGCCGTTTGACTGAGGTCCCTTAGTCATTTTCCCATTGTTGAGAACCGATCAGGTCAGCAATGCGGTCTCTTAGCAGGAATTCGCACTGCTCTAGCTCACACTCCACACACAGCCATTCTCGAGCTGGAATATATTGGCAAAGAACGTAAATGGGCTGTTGACGACTGACAAATCCTTTATCCACCAAGCGACGTGCTTCGTCTTGGATCACATCGATTGAGTAACGGATAGAAGGGGTAGATGGCACTGTGTTAACACTCATGGATATCTTATCAGCTTGATCTAAAAAACGGGGATACGATTATATTAATCCAAATTTATTTACTGTGAACTAAAATTATTTCAGTATAAGAAGTTACCATTGACCAAGATTTGTTGATAAGGATCTTCAAATACCTTGGGCAAGTTGTCAAAGTCTAACCCATGCTCAGCTAAAATGCCTACTGGGTTATGACTGAGCCATTGGTCATTGGCTGTAGGAGCTACCTTCCTCTCAAACCCCCTGTCTCTCTATGGACCACCTGGCTGTCAAACCTGTCTGCATTGGTTAAGTAATCACAATATCGGATATATTTTAGAGACTGTTTGTTAAATAAAGCTTAAATGGGTGGGATAGGGGGCGAGTGCTGTAGCGATCCGACCCCGGTCGGGTTTCCCGACAAGCGTGAACGCGCACCAAGATAAAAGCTCATCTTATAACAGAGCTGTCCACCGTAACCCACCCATTTTCATTACTCTAGCTGTATTAAGATTTACTTTATAAATAGTCTTTTATAAAGAGTCTCTCAATAATCAGGGAATAGGGAATAGCAGTACAGCTGGAATTATTGCTGTTTTAATAGATTGGATTGGGTATTTTGTCAACTCCGATTAATTGACCAGAGCTATATGGTTATGTTATATTTCCGTCTTTTTTAAAAAAAATCTTTACTATCGGTATTGCAGTAGTTCATATCCATCTTGTCCTCTGATCAAGCTGTAGAGGGGCAAATTGGCAAAAATTAGCTTAAAACTCCATAAAAATTAAATAAATCTCACAAAAGTATCTATTGTTGAGCTTTCGGGTAACAATGCTTTAAGAGCGATCGCTTGAGCTGCTGGCATCTGCCCGTAAGAAAATACATATGGTGTTTCCGGTGGCAACTCTGGTAGGAACTGCTCTAAGACATAAGGACTACCGTAAATCACCAGAGCTTGTAAATTCCCAGTTTTTAACAACATCTTAAACCATGCCCTAGCTACTGCTGTCAATCCAGCACTACCCCGAAACGGGTTACCTCGGATAAATAGCTGTAGCAGAGTAGATTTAGCACCAACAGGATTATCGACTACTTCCGAAGGTAGGGTCGTGTGACTATCAACCAGTTGGAGTTTGTAACCCAGCCTTCTTGGTAAAGCGACTGCTGGTGTGTGCTGTCCCAAAAAGTCACAAGCTAAGAGATCATCGACCAAAATTAGATTACGTAACGGTTGATTACTGCTGCTGGGTATTGATGCTGAAGCTAAAAAACCTCTAGTTATCTGGGAAGCCTGGAGAATATCGGCTACAGTCGTTAGGGTGGTTGGTTGAGCTAGTTGCGACAGCCAATTGGGGTTGGGTTGAAATGTTATCGGTTGTTGAGCTGGATCATCGTCTAAGCTGGACTCCAGGACAGGTTGTGAGGGCGGGTTTTGTAGAGATGGTATTTGTTGTGCAGCGGAGTCTTCCTCTAAACCCTCTCTTTGAGAGTGATATCCCACTTTACGTTTTGCACGACTGATGCGCTCTACTGATGCCTGAATCCGCTCCCGTGAGATCCGTCCCTGTTCGACTGCTTGACACACTGCCTGAATTGCTGTTTCGGGATTAACGGGCATCAAGAGAATATCAGCACCGGCTTCTACAGCCATGACTGTGGCTTCATCGGCACCATAGCGATTAGCAATTGCCCCCATCACTAGAGCATCGGTCACAATCAATCCTTCAAATCCCAAGTCTGTGCGCAACAGTTGAGTCAAAATCGCTGATGACAGGGTGGCTGGGTGTTGGTCATCCCAAGCTGTAATTAGGAGGTGAGCGGTCATGATGGCATCTACCCCAGCAGCGATCGCATTGGTAAAGGGAGGCAATTCAACCGTAGCTAGTCGGGGGGGTGAGTGGGGCAAGACTGGTAAATCCAGATGGGAATCTGTCGCGGTATCCCCATGACCGGGAAAATGCTTGGCAGTGGTTAAGACTGGATACTGTCGGGTTCCTTGGATAAAGGCAGAAGCCAATTGGCTAACGATTTGAGGGTTATCACCAAACGACCGGACATTGATAACAGGATTTTGGGAATTGTTGTTGACATCAACAACTGGTGCCAGGATCCAGTTAATCCCAATGGCCAACGCTTCAGTAGCCGTGATTTCTCCCATGGTACGGACATACTGCAAAGCTGGCTCAGGATCGTTTTGGGCAATCGCTCCCAGTGCCATCGGTGGAGGAAACCAAGTGGCACCGGCAAACCTTTGACCCACACCTTCTTCAATATCAGCAGCTATGAGTAAGGGAATTTTTGCCCACTCTTGGAGTTGTTTCGACCTGAGGGCGAGTTCCACAGCACTCCCGCCTAGTAAAATAACACCCCCAATACCTAACTCTTGCAACCAACGCTGCAATTGTTCAGCTGGGGGTTCCCAAATCGGATACTGAATTTGGTGATCAAATAGGTAGCCGGATGCTCGAACCACTACCATTTGCGCTACCTGTTCTGCTAGGGAAAGGTTTTTTAGATCAGGCAGTGACTTTGGGAGAGAATTCAAGCTTGTGCTCCAGAAATATCGTCTTCGAGTTGCTTGCTCTGGCGTTCTTGAGAAAGCTGATTCAGTAAGTTCAGCATCTGATCGCCTCCTTCGAGACCACGGTCTTCAATAAACATGACCTCTGGTGTGCGGCGCAGGCGAATCCGCCGACCTAGTTCTCGGCGGACATAACCTGTAGCTGATTTTAATCCAGCCATTGTTTTAGATCTTGCCTCATCAGTTCCATAGATGCTGACATAGATCTTAGCGTGCTGCAAGTCGCCAGAGACATCAACGTTGGTAATGCTAACCATCCCACTACCGACCCGGTCATCTTTGATATCGTTAAGCAACATTTGACTAACCTCCTGCTGAATTAAGGAGGAAACCCGAAAAACACGGCGATTTGTAGTCATGACGTTCCCTTTGTTAAAGTATGGGCATCATCGAAAGCTGCGCGCACCCAGTCTAAACCTAGTCTAAACCTAGTCTAAACCGGACTGAAGCCGAGCATCCCACGTAGGGTGAAAACCATGAATAGAGAAACTCCTACGGCTATGCCAATTAATGCGATCGCAGTTAGGGGGCGGTTCAGTAGTGGTTTTACCAGCAAAAACACGGAATAGAATATCCCTAGAGTAATACTGATTAGATAGCGTGGGTAACGAGATACATTTTTAAAAAAGTCTTCCATTATCCTATAAACTCTTATAGTGCCATTTTTAATACTGGTAGCACTTTTTTAGGTTCTTCCGTACGTATTCTGCTAATTTGTTATAAACAATGCCAAAAATTTCCCCCCTCTTAGTAAGGGGGGATTAATGGGAGTTAGCACAGGATAAGTAGGGGCTTTACCCTACAATCACTTACTCAACTCCTTGAGGCAAAAGCTCTCGGTTTTCCTTACGACTGACTTGCACCTTACCCTCTTCATTGACATCAACATAGGCAATATCTCCTTCCTTAATGCGACTGGAGAGAATTTCTTCTGCCAGCACATCCTCCAACAACCGCATGATGGCTCGGCGTAATGGTCTGGCTCCGTAGCTGGGGTTGTAACCCTCTTCGATCAAACGGTCTTTGAACTTCTCGCTGACTTCTAGAGTAATGCCTTGTTCGTACAGACGACCAAACACTTCTTTTAGCAGAATCTTGGCAATGTCCTTGACTTCTTCTTTAGTCAACTGACGGAAGACGATAATCTCATCTAAACGATTCAGAAACTCTGGGCGGAAGTACCGTTTAAGATCTTCGTTGACTAGATTTCGAATTCGATTATATTGGGATTCCGCTTTATTATCGCTGAACTCGAAGCCCAGTTGTCCGCCACCCTTTTCAATCACCTCGGAACCGACATTGGAGGTCATGATCAGCAGGGTGTTTTTAAAGTCTACCGTCCGACCCTTGGAGTCAGTCAACCTGCCATCCTCTAGGATTTGCAGCAGCATATTGAACACATCTGGGTGTGCCTTTTCAATTTCATCGAACAGCACTACTGTGTAAGGACGACGACGCACTGCTTCAGTTAGTTGACCACCTTCGTTGTAGCCCACATATCCAGGAGGCGAACCTACCAACTTACTAACGGTATGGCGCTCCATGTATTCGGACATATCTAGGCGCACCATGGCTTCTTCAGACCCAAAGAAGTAAGCTGCCAATGACTTAGCTAATTCTGTCTTACCGACCCCTGTAGGTCCAGAGAAGACAAAACTGGCAATAGGACGGTTGGGATTCTTTAAGCCTACCCTGGCTCGACGAATTGCTCGGGAAACGGCTTTAACCGCATCTTCCTGACCAATCAGGCGCTGATGCAGGGTATCTTCCATGTGCAGTAGTTTTTCTGACTCTGATTCAGTCAGTTTTTGTACCGGCACACCAGTCCAAGAGGCAACAATGTGAGCAATGTCCTCTTCATCTACAACTGGGCTTTCATCAGTACCCCGAGATTCGTTCTTCTTGCTTTGGGCAATTGAGCGAATTTCCGCCTTTATTTCCATTTCGCGATCGCGTAGTTCCCCAGCTCGATCAAAGTCCTGGGAGCGTACCGCATCATCTTTTTCTTTTAGGACCTGACGCAGTTCTTTATCTAGCTCTTTTGCTGCTGGGGGCAACTGGGAGTTAATCAAACGCACTCGGCTTCCTGCTTCATCGATCAGGTCAATGGCCTTATCTGGCAGGTAACGGTCGGAAATATAACGGTCTGAGAGGTTTGCTGCTGCTTCGAGAGCCTCATCGGAAATTTTCAATTTGTGGTGTTGCTCGTAGCGCTCCCGCAAGCCGTATAGAATCTCAATAGTTTCTTCTACTGACGGTTCACCGACCATTACTGGTTGGAAACGACGTTCTAGGGCTGCATCCCGCTCAATGTGTTTACGGTACTCATCCAAAGTTGTCGCTCCAATGCACTGCAATTCTCCCCTTGCTAAGGCTGGTTTGAGGATATTTGCCGCATCAATTGCGCCTTCAGCTGCACCTGCACCAATCAGGGTATGAACCTCGTCAATCACCAGGATTACGTTAGATGCCTGACGAATCTCATCCATAATTTTTTTCAGGCGTTCTTCAAACTCACCCCGGTATTTTGTTCCAGCGACCAGTAAGCCAATATCGAGGGTAACGACTCGCTTTTCTTCCAAAATGTCTGGAACATCATTGTTAGCGATTCGTTGGGCTAAGCCTTCTGCGATCGCCGTTTTTCCTACCCCTGGTTCTCCGATCAATACTGGGTTATTCTTGGTACGGCGTCCCAATATCTGGATTACCCGTTCTATTTCCTTTTCCCGTCCTACTACTGGATCTAGCTTGCCTTCACTAGCCATCTGGGTTAGGTTCGAGCCAAACTCATCGAGAGTAGGAGTCTTTGTACGACCTTGAGAGGCTCCTGCTGTGACTTCCGCCGTTTCACCCAACATTCGGATAACTTGGGTTCTGACTTTAGACAGGTCTACTCCTAGGTTTTCCAAAACCCTAGCCGCTACGCCTTCTCCCTCCCGTATTAGCCCTAGTAGCAGATGTTCTGTACCAATGTAGTTATGGCCTAGCTGGCGAGCTTCTTCTAGGGATAGCTCCAGAACCCGCTTTGCTCTGGGGGTAAAGGGGATTTCGACAGCAACGAAGCCGGAACCCCTGCCAATAATTTTCTCAACTTCAATCCGAGCGTCTTTGAGATTTACGCCCATAGATTTGAGGACCTTGGCAGCTACGCCAGTTCCTTCTCCAATCAAACCCAGGAGGATTTGCTCTGTGCCTACGAAATTATGACCTAGGCGACGTGCTTCTTCCTGAGCCAGCATGATCACCTTAATGGCTTTTTCTGTAAAGCGTTCAAACATGGCGTATTCCCATCACCTGTTGCATGCCCGTGTAAGCTGATTCTAGCACAGGTAAATCAGCCCACCGTTGATTTTTACACAACTCCCAGCAATTGAAACAGTTATTTACTTACTTCCGATGCCATTTCTAGTTATTAGCCATTAACCAATTTCCAGGTCAATAGCTGCCAAGCGCTGTTTAATTTCCTGGTAACAATCGGCCATTGTTTTCTCAAATTCAGGGCTTTTCAGACCCCCTCGCCATAGAATCAGAGCATCCTCCCCAGTGTCTTTGTAATAGTTTCTACGTCGTCCAGCTTCAGTGAAGCCGAACTTTTGGTAAAGAGCTAGTGCTGCTTGATTAGATGGTTTCACCTCTAAGGTTGCCCACTCTAAATTACGCTGTTTAGCATCCTGTAGCAATGAATAAAGCAGTAATTGACCCAAACCTTGACGTTGGTAGTCAGGATGCACTGCCAGAATAATAATATGGGCTTCCTCCAAAATTGACCAAAAACAACCTAAGCCTACCAGGCAATTGGGTAATGAGGTGATGGGAACACCTGTGCCTTCAAGGAAAGTTTCTTTTTTGCCCCCTTTTGGAGGAGCTTCCAAAGCCAACAACTGACTGTTGGGGCTATCCAACTCTCGCTCGTAACCCGACCGAGTCCAAAGTCCACCAAAACACAGCTGATCCAGTGCCACTGCAGCACTTAGGTGCTCTGCTTTGAGGGGTTTAAGTTTTAAGACAGTCACAGCCTTCAATTGTACACTGATTAACGAGACGCAAGTTCCAACTGTAAAGCCAAATCAGGAAAATAATTACATAATGCTATCGACTCAACCCACTCAGGTTCAGAATTCAGGGCTTCAGTATCTCAATTCATCTATCACTCCAGACCAAAACAATGGTGGGTCAAACCCCTCACCGAATCAGAAACTGCTACCTCTAACCGCCAAAGTTAACAGCCGTGACTGCTTGGAAATTGGTGGTTGCGATGTGACGACTCTAGTCGAGCAATTTGGCTCCCCCCTTTACATTGTGGACGAAGTAACCTTTAGAACTGCTTGTCATCAGTATCGCGAAGCCTTTGCTAACTACTACCCCGGAGAATCTCTAGTCCTCTACGCTTCTAAAGCCTGGAATTGTTTAGCAATTTGTGCGATCGCAAACTCTGAAAGCCTCGGAATCGATGTGGTTTCTGGTGGTGAACTCTACACTGCTCTACAAGCTGGTGTTAGTGCTGACAAACTCTATTTCCATGGCAATAATAAATCTACCAGTGAACTGGAGCTAGCTACCGAGAGTGGCTGCACCATCGTAGTGGATAACTGGCTGGAGTTAAAAGCCCTGGCTTCGTTACCACAAGAGAGTATCCGGATCATGATTCGATTGACCCCAGGGATCGAGTGTCACACCCACGATTACATTCGCACGGGTCACCTAGACAGTAAGTTTGGCTTTGATCCCGATACCTGGGATGAAGTTTTTACCTTTATCAGCCAACACCCAACCCTCAACTTTGTTGGTTTACACGCCCACATTGGCTCTCAGATTTTTGAGAGCCAACCCCATCAAGATCTGGCGAAAGTGCTAGTGGAGTGTATTGTTAAAGCGGCTGACTACGGTTTGTCAGTAGAACAGATCAATGTAGGAGGAGGCTTAGGGATTTGTTATCTAGAATCCGATGACCCCCCTAGTATTGATGATTGGGTCAAGGGAGTCTGTGACTCCGTTGTTGCTGCTTGCACTTCTCGGCAACTCGTCCTACCGAAACTGCTATCGGAACCCGGGCGTTCCATTGTTGGTCCAGCCTGTGTCACCGCCTACACTCTGGGGAGTTCTAAAGTCATCCCCGAAATCCGGACTTACTTGACAGTTGATGGAGGTATGTCAGATAATCCGCGTCCGATTACCTACCAATCCGTTTATCGCTCTGTGATTGCCAACCGGATGTCAGCTCCCCTAACCGAAAAAATCACAATTGCTGGTAAACATTGTGAATCAGGGGACATTTTGATTAAAGATGCTACCTTACCTCAAACTCAGCCAGGAGATATTTTGGTGGTAATGGCTACTGGTGCCTACAATTACAGCATGGCATCTAATTACAATCGGTTACCCAGACCAGCAGCAGTTTTAGTCAAGGACGGAGAAGCCCAGGTGATTGTGCAGCGGGAAACTTACCAAGATTTAATTCGCCTAGATCGTTTGCCCGAACGACTCAGACCCAGAGCAGAAATTAGCTAAAAGCTAAAAGCTAAAAGCTAAAAGCTATTGGTTGTTGGTGGTTGACTTTTGGCTAACCGCCAATCATTAACCATTAACTTTTTAAGAGCTAATCACTTAGCTGACGCTAAAATCAAGCCAGTTCGACTCCATCTCCATCCTTAATTCTTTCCTGAACGTTCAATGCCTCCGTTGCCGGGTCCTGTTACTGACCATAGCTGGGCTCAGTCATTGTTGCTTCACAGCATCGATGTTGGGTTGGTTCTAGCCCTTACTTATCTTGTGCTCCTCATCATTGGGGAGCGCCGCACCTTATGGATGGTGCGAGGGCTAATTGTCCTGATGTTAGCCGCAGCAGTAAGTAATAGGTTAGGGTTGACGCTATTGAGTTTTGTGCTAGAAAAGTTGGTGGTTGGCTCAGCTGTGGCAATGGCTGTCATCTTCCAGTCAGAGTTTCGTCGATTTCTTGAACAGTTAGGTCGAGGAGAGATTGTGCAGTTGTTTCAAGGACAACGACGTCCCACTCCTAAGCCTGACAGTGTAATCAATGAAATCGTAGACGCGGTCAAAGAGTTGTCTCAAAATCGAGTTGGCGCTTTGATAACTTTAGAAACCAATGGTCCAATTGATGAGCGGGATGTTTCTGTACCGGGTGTTCAGCTAAATGCTGAAATTTCTAAAGAACTACTGCAAACCATTTTCCAAACAACTACGTTGTTACACGATGGAGCGGTATTAATTCGTGGCTCTCGGGTTGTAGCTGCGGGGGTAATTTTGCCTCTTTCTGAGCGCACAGCCTCTCGGAAGCTGGGGACCCGCCATCGGGCTGCGATGGGAATTACAGAACGTGTCGAAAATTGCCTTTGTATTGTTGTATCTGAAGAGACGGGTTCAATTTCTTTGGCGGAAAAAGGAGGATTGTACCGACCACTAACTAGCACGAGACTCAAACAATTGCTAGAGGAACGATTTTCCCCAGTCGTGGATCGTGAGGTAGTTGCTCCAGGTCTACGCAACCTAGGTCGCCAATTCAAGTCCCAGGGACGGGTGCTAGTTTCACGTTTCCTCCGTCTTCCATCATCAACGTCTCAAGAGAAAAAATAACTGCTATGCAAACTATCCTAAACAAATTACCAAGCGACCTTTCACCAGACCGTTTGCCTAGGCATGTGGCAGTGATTATGGATGGTAATGGTCGTTGGGCAAAACGCCGGGGACTACCTCGAGTTATAGGACATCGGCAAGGGGTGGAGGCTCTCAAAAAACTACTTCGTTGTTGTGATGATTGGGGAATCAAAGCCCTGACCGCCTATGCATTTTCTACAGAAAACTGGGGACGCCCCTTAGAAGAGGTGGAGTTTCTGATGACCTTGTTTGAGCGGGTTTTGGCTAGAGAACTTCAAGAAATGATGGAGGAGAATGTTCGGATTCAGTTTGTGGGAAATTTGACCGCCTTACCGCAATCGTTGCAAGCACAAATTGAGCATTCTATGAATGAAACTCTCAATAATACTGGCATTCAGTTTACTGTGGCTACTAACTACGGGGCCCGCCAGGAAATTATACAAGCCTGTCGAGCCATTGCTACTCAGGTCCAACTTGGTCACATCCAACCAGATGACATTGACGAAGCCCTATTTTCACGCCATCTCTACACTGCCAATATCTGTGACCCAGACTTGCTAATTCGCACTAGTGGGGAAATGCGCTTGAGCAATTTCCTACTTTGGCAAATGGCTTATGGGGAACTTTACATCACAGATACCCTATGGCCGGATTTTGACCGTGGACAGTTTCACCGTGCTTTGTCTACTTATCAGCAGCGTGAACGTCGGTTTGGAAAAGTCTAAGATAAGAATGGTGAAAGGTTTTTTAGTTGTTCGCTTTTGGCGTTCCTTGTAGGGTAGGTTTTTTAGTTGTTCGCCTAGGGAACAACCTTATAACTTTCAACCTTCTAACCTTGGCCAAAAGGCCACGCTACAAGGGACAACCTTATAACGTTCAACGACTGCAGACCCTTCACCTACTAAGAGGATGTCTGAAAAGTGATTGACTACGCTAAACGTCTAAGCATAATCCGAATCATGGCAACTCGAATCATGGTTTCAGAAGTTGCTGGTAGAACTTCATAATCTTTGCTGAGACGACGACACCAGTTGAACCATCCGAAAGTCCGTTCCACAACCCAACGTCTTGGTAAGACCTCAAAACCTTTGACAGTATCTGAGCGCATAACAGTTTCTAAAATCCAACCATAGACATAGTCTTCTCCCACTACATCGATAGCAAAATCATAATCTGTTGCAGCTTCGATCAACGCGAAGGAAAAAGCACACTTAGGACAGCCACAACACCACCGAGAGGAGCCGGGAGCCCACTGCGCCTCGTTACAGGAGGTAAGATCCTTCAGGATGCTTTTGTTCCAAAGGGATAGTTGCTGAACTGTTGCTATAGAGTAAACCTCTTCACAGATGCTAACATAGCGAAATGGCAAACCCTTGCGCTCCAAGAAATCATTAAAACGTTCGATGTAAGCATTGCCCTTGGCACTTTGATGATTAACGCTACGTCCTTGATAGGTGGCATTAGATTCATTGGAGCTTTTATCATTTGCTAGCACCAGAAACTTATGCCCCTGCTGTGCTGCAATAATCATCATAACGAACAAGGCATTGGTAATTGTGGGATCGTTACGTACCCCCTTATAATCAAAATGTTGAGCAGGATCTTCCCTAGGATGAGTAAGTATTTCCCAAAGGTGCGATCGCTTTCTTATGGGCTCGAATACTGGGAACTTTTTCTGCCAATTGTCTCCTAGTATTCCCCCAGCATGGTGTAGAGTAAAGGTTTCCATGGTCAGGTTAGCTCGCTGCATCCACTCAAAGGCAAAGGTACTTTCTTTACCTCCACTGACTGCAAGAAGATAGGAATCCTTTACTGATGGTGACCAAGAATTCTCTAGCTCACTTCGGGAAAACTCTATTCGAGGCATTCTATCCCAACTCCATTTTTCCAGATAAAACTTTTGCTGGAGATACCAATAAATGTCCTCATTCCACCAATCTGATTCCCACGGAAGGCAACTATACCAAGGAACTTGCACTATCTGAGGCGTACAGATTTCACAAAGGCGGTAAATTTCAGCCATTGCAATCCCAATTAAGACAGATATATGGGGTTTCTGTGTATTTTTAAATTCCAGAGGAAAGTCGATATAATAGACATGCTTCCAGTCGTTAATTAGAAAAGGAAAAATTAGCCTATTATTTTCCCAGTAAGGCATTTCAGATGAAATGACATCACAGGTTGGAGACTCTCCTGTTGCCATATACTCTATTCGAGACTCATGATATCTACTCTTGAAATCTTAAAAATGTGATGTCGTTGAGGTCATTAGTTTTGATTTAAAATAAACTAAGAGTATCTAAAACAGCTTTAATTTTAGGAACTTCATGAGTTCTAAACAAATCGGTTTTTCCTAATGCTGCTAGAACTGCAAAGAAAGGTTCAGCACTTCTGACTTCTTCCCCAAAACATTCAAAAGCATGGGGGAGGGCATGACACACGGGAAAACCCAATTTCCGAAGACGAAAAGTATTTAAAAAGGTTTTCATTTGAAAACGAATGCGTAGGGCGCTGTCTTGAAGATTTTTGTAGTAGAAACCTAACCCGGCATCAACAAAAATTTTCCTAACACCAAGTTTAGTAGCTAGTTCAATCTCTTTGGCAAAATAATCATACATTAAGTCTGTTGGATCGTTGCCAAAATCAAAGTTATCAACTTCTCTGACGTTTTTTCCTTGAACGTAACAGATGATCACCCCAGCATCAAACTCCGATACCTGTTGATAAATTTCCTGATTGTCTTGGGAACCCGTTAAATTGATGATATTGGCTCCAACTTTTAAACATTCCCTAGCCACTTGAGGATAATAGGTTTCAATAGAAGTTAACACACCTTCTTGATGGAGGGCTTCCAACACAGGCAAAATTTTACTTTGTTGCCTCACATCTTCTACTCTCTCAGCATGGGGCAAAGAAGATTCAGCACCAATATCTACAAAATCTGCTCCTTGGGCTTTTAACATGATGCCGCGACGAATCGCTTGTTCTGAACTTAAACAGACACTTTCCCTGTACCAAGAATCACTAGAAAGATTGACTACTCCTAAGATAGCTTTTTCAGAATTAAAATTCAAATGTTTGTTGCCAATGGTAAATTCTTCAACTTTTACGCTTAAGGCATCCTTATACTGTTCATGAATGTCGTATAGATGTTCGAGAGTCAGCATGTTTATCCTATTCAAAATATTGTTCTATTTACTAAAACTATAAACTCCAAGCGCCAGAAACTTCTACTACTTGTCCTGTGATGTAATCAGAATCAGGACTGATAAAAAAACAAGCAGCATGGACAATTTCTGACAAACTGGCAGGGCGTTTTGCTGGTAAGTTAGGCATAGCATCCTGCCAATCATCATCGTATTCAAAGGAATTCTCTGCTATTCCTGGAGATACCACGTTGGCAGTAATTTTATCTGCAATTAGCTCTTTAGCAAGGGACTTAGTATAAATAATGATGCCAGTTTTAGCGATTATATAAGCTGTATTAGTACCACGGGCAGTGACATTATGGGCACTGGCAGCACCAATATTAACAATGCGACCCCAACCTGCGGACTTCAGGTAGGGAATTGCGGCACTAGTGACATAAAAAGTAGTATTGAGGTTGGAATCAATTACAGAATGCCACTCTTCTACTGATATTTGGCTAGTGGGTTTACTAAAATAGTTGCCTACATTATTGACAATTACTGATAAACCCCCTAGTTGTGCTGCTGCATTTTCTACCAATAACTTTGCTTGCTCTGGTTTGGTGATATCTGCTTGTAGGGCGATCGCTTTTACTCCGTGAGTCGCTGCTTCCTCAGAAGCTTGCTTGGCTGCTTCTTCACTGCGGTTATAGTGAAATGCAACATCAAATCCCTTACTAGCTAAATCGAGAGCGATCGCTTTTCCAATTCCCACTGCTGAACCAGTAACTAAAGCTTTTTTCAGCATTGTCTTTGTTCACCATTGTTTTTCAGTTTATATAGTCCATCAACCAGATTTGATATCCTAAGAATTAATACCGAGTAACTCCGGAAATATCTAACCTTTCGAGAAGTTGGGAAACTTTCATTCCTGAGACTGGCTCTATCCAATCAGGAGCGATTTCGGCCAAGGGCACTAACACAAACGCTCTCTCTCTCATGCGTGGGTGAGGTATGATTAGATCAGGGGTATCTAGAATCAGGTTACCAAACAAGATTAAATCTAAATCTAAGGTTCTTGCTCCCCAATGTTCCAAACGAACTCTACCAAACTTTTGCTCTGTTTCTAGCAGAGTCTCTAGCAACTTTTGGGGACTTACTTGTGTGTCCACTAGGGCGCAACCATTGATATAATCTGGTTGCACAGGTCCAATAGGTTTAGTTTTGTACCAACTGGAGCGGGTTTTGACAGTAATCCCTGGAGTTTGATCGAGTTCAATCAGAGCAGCTTCTAAGGTGGCTTGAGAATCACCGAGGTTACTACCTAGTGCGATCGCACTAAGGGTACTTTTGCTAGTTGATAAGACTTGGGAATTAGATACCATACAGCTCCTGACAGAAGAATTGGTGGCAAGCTACTCTTGTACAAACATTTATAATACCATAGAAAGATTCAATAGCTCGAAAAAAATTTTAAGCTATTCTGACTAACTGCTATTAACTAGCAATAATACCTAGGCATATCACTACAACCCATGTGTTAGCCTTGGGCAGAGATTAGCAGGGGCTACATTTACTGATGATTTTAGAGGATAATCGGCTTTTATTGGTACTTTAGCTAGAATCTGGAAAGGAATAAGAGCTAATCTAGAGAGGATAAAGATTTTCCATGACAACAGGCAGTTAGCCGATGGCTCGCTCAACTTTGTGAAGAGCAATCTCTTAGGAAGTTGCTCATCAGGTAAACCCCTAAGACTGCGCTCCATCCCTACTGCCTACTACCTACTATCATTAACCAAGAACGAAAGTACCTCACCCAATTGAGAACTGCTATATAATAGTAATCGCTCTCGATTTAGCTTCTGGAGCTGGGATGACCCGACCAATTAAGCAGCTTTCTTTATAACCGAAAGCTTTCAATTTATTAATACATTCATCAGCTTTTTCCGCTGGAATAGCTGCTAGGATTCCACCAGAGGTTTGAGGATCAAATAACAACTGGTAGTTAGGGAAATGACTAACGTCTAATCTATTCTTGATGTAGATAGATAATTGTAAATTTTTAGGGTGAATAGAACTAGTTATTCCTGCTTCTACAGTTTCTATTGCTCCTGGTAAAATCGGAATCGCTGCTATAGCAAAGAAAGGGATAATTAGGACATAATAGAGGGTGTAGCAAGTCGGAAAAATGCA
>NZ_JAAHHU010000200.1:0-9600 GCF_010672095.1 Moorena sp. SIO3I6
ATGAGTTTTGGGAGTATGTCAACTTAATAGTACAAAAATACTATAAAACGACTGCTACTGAAGCCCCGAAAACACTGTAGTTCAAGGGTTTGTAGTTCAAGTGTTCTGACAAAATTGACCTGCTCCCCAAAGATTCGGCGGTTTGTGACATGCTCCCTGAGAAGTGCGAGAGATATGAGTTTTTCTATGAGTTTTTCTATGAGTTTTATGAGGATCACAGATATATAACAGGGCTACTATTAAATTGTTCTCACAAATTGATGGGGAGCAAGTCTATGTTCCAGAACAAATGAACTATATACGTGCGGCTCGTTCTAATCAAGAGCCTCTAGAAAATGGAGGGGTAAGGATTAGGGGATTCCCGAGGTAATAACCTCAAAATCCTAACTATCTTGCGGATGGTGGTGAAAGCCCACCCCTTGAAGAGACAAGTGACTCCCTATCTGGCCACACCGAGCGGGCGGCATCTCCGCAGAGTGACGCTGGCATCAGGGCGCAATCAGAGGGGAAACAGATTACCCACACTGGCGCTAAGGGGGAAACGGCATGGGTAAACAAGTTCTAAAAAAATGTCTTAGTTCAAAGCCACAATCTGAAACATTACATGTGGACTTCATCCTTTATTCTCACAGCATTAGTATATGATAGCTGTAATCTCCGAGAAAAGGATAGGCAAAGTGGACTGCCCTAAACCGTTCAAACAATCTGCTAGATGGAACGAGTAAAAACGATAGCAAATATGGGTCTGAGGACAGGTCGAACCCTCGGTAAGCTATGCCAAGCCTAATCCCCACTATCGGGTAAGATGCGCTCAAAACTGGGCGCGGGTATTCAGAATACACAAACTCGCTTGAGAGCATGGGTAGACACATGAGTAATAAAACTTATAGTGACCTCTGGAAAGGACAAAACTGGAAACAACTCCGGAAAAACCTTTTCCGCCTACAGCGGCGCGTGTATAAAGCGGTTCAAGCTGGTGACCTAAGACAAGCTAGGTCTTTGCAGAAACTGATACTGAAATCCCGGTCGGCACAACTATTGGCCATCCGTCAAGTGACACAGCTCAATCAAGGCAAAAAAACCGCCGGAATCGACGGAAAAACTGCCTTAAAATACAGCGAAAGGTTTGAGTTACTTGAAAAGCTAGTATCCAGTGCGGATAACTGGACGCACCAAAGGTTAAGGGAAATTCCGATACCTAAGAAAAACGGGGGTACGAGAATGCTGAAAGTGCCAACCATAACTGATAGAGCATGGCAATGTTTAGCAAAATTTGCTCTTGAGCCAGCACATGAAGCAACCTTCCACGCCCGGAGTTACGGGTTTAGGAGAGGACGTAGTGCTCATGATGCGCAAAGATACATTTTTGGTAATCTCTCATCAAACGCAAACGGCATTAATAAGAGAATAATAAAGCTAGACATCAAAAAGTGTTTTGACAGAATTAGTCATGATGCCATCATGATAAGACTGATAGCTCCACAAGGATTAAAACTAGGGATATTCAGATGCCTAAAAGCAGGAGTAAACCCAGAATTCCCGGAGCAAGGAACACCTCAAGGAGGAGTGGTCAGTCCACTAAAGCGCCAACATAGCACTAGACGGAATAGAAGATGTACACCCATCAGTCCGTTACGCAGACGATATGGTCTTCTTCCTCAAGGCACAAGACGACGCCGAAAAGGTTCTACAAAAGGTGCAAAAATTTCTAACGGAAAGGCATCTTGAATACAGTCCTGAAAAGACCAAGCTCTCCCTAGCGACAGACGGATTTGACTTCCTGGGCTGGCATTTTAAAGTCCAGAAAAACGGAAAATTCAGAAGTACTCCCTCAGAGGACAACTATCAGAAAATTCTAAAGAAGATTAAAACCGTGGCCAACAGCTCGAATTATGGTGCAGAAGTCAAAGCCAAGAAACTAGCACCCATTGTACGAGGTTGGAGAAATTATCACAGAAACTGCAAAATGGATGGCTCTAGGAATAGCCTATGGTTTGCCAACAAAGCAGCACATAGAAAATTCCTGAAACAAAAATCAATCAATCGGAAGGAGGCCGAAAAACTCATTAAGAAAGCCTTCCCAGCAGTCTCATGGAAAGAAAACAACCACGTCATGGTAAAAGGGACTAAGTCCCCATATGACGGAAACCTAGTCTACTGGAGTAAGCGGAAAAGCAAACTCTACGATAATGCTACATCAAAAGCTTTGACCAAGCAAAACCATTCCTGTGGACATTGCGGACTGAAATTCGTCGGTGAGGAAAGAATTCACCTTCACCATATAGATGGAAATCACGACAATTGGAAGCCCAAAAATCTTATGGCCGTCCATCAAAGTTGTCACCAATATATCCATGGGGGCAAGTCCTTCGCGAAGCGTCACCAAAGGCGATAAGACTAGGATATCTAGGAGCCGGATGAGGGGAAACCTTCACGTCCGGATTTGAAGGAGAGGTGCCCTGGGTAATAACAGGCATCGACTCTAATCATAGGAGCTTGGCTTTTACCCATGAGGGGGCTATAGCTAATGTACAAATGTTCTGCATAAGTGACATGCTCCCCATTCTAAAATTGCTTCAATCACTCTATAACTAAAATCAAGGACTCTATCATGCTCGATCTCTCTAGTTCGCAAGCTCTCGATTATGAATACCAGGGACAGAAGTACACGATTCAAGTCTATGGCGACAACCAAAGTGAGGTAACCCGTTACATCCTGCCACAGCCTGTTATCGAGACAGGTACAGATGGACTGCCCAAATTCTCTTTAACAGAGTTTAATAACGCAGAGCAAGTTACTGGACAGTGCAATCTCCAAACCGTTTTGATAACACCGCCAGGAGCTGTGAACGCAGTTAGAGACAAATTTGGTCCTGAAACTATCATTGGTGCCTGGGAGTGGAGCGCAGGTACGGCCTATTTCAACTACCAATACCCGAATGACCAAGGCGAACTGCAATCGTTTTCCGCGCCTGCGTGGCCGTCGCTTACTCCAACGACGACTACTGGTGGTGTAGCGCAAACGAGCGGACAAGCAGCGTGGACTGTCTCGCTTCCCAGCCAGGCAGCAGTGGCGTCTTTCATTGGTGCATTTGGTCCTGGAGGGAATGGAGCTTTCTCAGTTGAATATCAGATGGAGGTACCAGGATCCCTGCCTGGGGTTACTGTCACCATCGCCTTTGATTCCACAATTGCCTACACTTACGAGCAAGAGATTGATGTAGACAAGAACGTTTGGGGCAGCGTCACTAGCCGAACGGTTACGATCAACCAATATCTTAATAGTTCGGGGGCTGGATCCATCGATTATGTCTGGGGTGCTATTGACCCAGAATCATCCCAAGGGCAGCAGATCCAAAACTGGGCTAACCAGACCCTACGAAACGCTGTACAGCAGTCAGTGGATGATGCGATTGCCCTGCTGGAGCAGAATGTGCCGCAAGGTAATGAATACACCTTCAGCATGAGTCAAGTGTCTTCCTTCAGCACTGTCTACAGCTCAAACCAGGTGGTGATCTGGGTCGCACAAAGCTCGACTCAACTACCAGCGTTTTCTGAGTCGGAATGGGATTCGCTCTATCAGCAAGTAAATACTGCACCACTATCTGTTGTGTTTGCCCTGCAAAACACAAATCTCAAGGCTAATAAAATCAATAGCATTACCATTTCTGTGACGTCGCCTTCTGGTAGCGATCGAGGTACGCTAACCGATAAGGACTCGACTTGGACATTTAGTAAGCCCGCCGTTTCAGCCGGCAACCAACCCAATTTTACTTATTCCTACTCCTATTCAGTTGCTTATTCAAACGGGACCTCTTGGGAATCGCCAAAGATAGAGGGAGATGCAGCGCCGTCAGGCCAAACCTCTGAAACAATCAATGCAGGTGACCTCAGGGCGCTGGCCGTTACTATCCAAACAACAAACATTAATTACGACACTGATGTCGATTATGTGGAAGTCGATTTCTCTTTCACCAATACAAACACTGCACCAGGCATCCCCGCTGAAACGGTTACACGCAACAATAAATTTCAGCAGAATAACGACCCATGGGAGGTTCAATTCTACACGGCGGTTCCATATACCACACCTTACCAATATGCAGTGAAGTACGTGATGAAGAATGGCTCCACAGTGGAACTAGCACCGGCAAGTCCTCAGAACACGAACCAAGTCTTTATTACCTCAGCAGTATATCCTAAAACCTACTTCCTCAATGTAGTTTGGCCTGAGCCGGGATCACCTGATGTGATGAAGGATCTTTTTCTCCAAGCAAATTACGTCGATCCAAATAACACCGTCAGTGTACCACCTCAAATGTGGCAACTTCCCACTAAACCTCCACAGCCTCCGACACCATGGCAATTTCAAGCACCCCTTAATACCAATGCCTATGTTCAGATACTCACTGCACAATATACGCTGAATAATCAGATCATTCAACTGCCATTGCCTTTGAATGTGCTCCCGGGTACGGTGATTAACGTGTCATATAAGCAAACGCCTTTTATGATTACGATCGAGCCATCGCTGGTCAAGTGGGCTGATGACAATTCCTCAGATGGAAATCAGATGGTTATCGTTAACGCCTATCTACTCCAGCCAGATGGAAGGACAATGACGCAACAGCGTTCATTCCAGTTCACTAAGGGTACGGGAGTACAGTACTATAGTTTCCTCCTTGAAGGTCCTACCCCAGAGCTAGAGTGGTACTACACGTTACAGTATTTCTCGGGAGGAGAACCTATAGAGACTCCGCAGCAATCTACTACATCTAGCATACTCATTCTGCCGTCAACCTTGTCGGCGCAAAGGTTAATGGCCAATACAGCCCTGCCCTTGGAAGCGGCGGTTAGTATGCCTCGGTTAAAGGCAGCTCATCAGAAACTTTATCTCGGGCAAAACACAGCAGCAAAGACGCCCAAGCATGAGTATCACCACATGCAAGTCAAATAACCCAATTTGATTGCCCATCTATCCGAATCTTGGATAGCTAAACATGTGTTCGGCCTGCCTCGGCAGGCCAGCATATCGCTTTGAGAGCATTCCTGAATGGTGAAATAATCCCATCCGAACCTCGAACGCAACTTCAGGTTCCTAAAGCTCAGTTAATCTTTACAGTCAGCGCTGTTTTGGAATTGTTCAGTTTCTATGGAGTATTGGCAGATGTTGTCTTATCAAATTAACACACAAGGTCTAACTGGAGCCGATCCATCACTGAGGGAAATCGTGCTTGGAGTGGAGTATATCGACACCACGAACAATTACAGTGCGGGGGAATGGTTTGTGCTCACAGCTGAAGAACCTTCTCGCACCTGGGAGTTTGATCCAGGCTCTGCGACAGCAGGAACGGTGTTTTATCAAGGCATCCTAGTCAGCACTGATGGCAGTACGGTTACGCCGATTTCCCCAACTGTAGCTTCGAGTGAAACTAAAACCATCCTTGTCGGGACTGGCGTGCCGCCGCTTTATACTATAGCTATCGTTCCCGTCCAAGTGGATTGGACTCGCATATCAACTGCCGATGTCACTATTGATACGAATAATTTTAGGTTTACATCCAGTAACACTGCGGCACAATACATTTCTCTCGACAGCTCAAACTATAGTTATAAGGTAGTTTATACCTTGAAAGATAGCTCAACTACTTATACCGTAGAGGCTTCCCCAGCAAATTCACCAGTACTGTTGTTTCCAGTATTGCCACCATTGCAGCCAGTTAGTTTTGAGGTAACTGCCCAGGATGTTTCGTCATTGCCAATTGAATCAATTAAGCTCACCGTACAAAACCCCCGCAGCCAACCACTGGAGCATACGTTCACATCATCACAGACGCAGCCGTATACAGCCGAGATTTTTGCAACTCTCACCGATGGAAACTGGGGTCTTGACTATAGTTATGATTACACCGTCACCTATGAAAGGGGCAGTGGCTTTGCACCCTTTAATTCAGGTACTTTTTCCGATGTAAATGATAATTCTGTATCCATAACAGAAGTTGGTATTCGTGAGTTCGCATTAGCTGCAGATGTGATAGGGGGCTCTTCAATTATCACAGAGGTCAAGGTGAACTATACTTCAGGCGGTGAATCCCGCCCCCCCGTGTCCCTTCCCAATACCTTGATTGCAAACACTAACTATGTTCCGTTTGAATCATTTGAGTATTGGCTTGAATTTACTATTTACGGAACTCCCCCAGGAGCACCCGGTCCCCAAACGGGTAATTACATTCAGAGGGGGATAGATTCTTCCCCTCCTCCTTATATATATGTGACGAATCCCCTACAACCAAAGCAAACTGTATTCACTGCGACTTTATCTGGTAATACCACAATTCAGCTCACACCCTTTTCTGAGGAGGATGGCAATCTCGGTTTTCCACCCCAACAAAAGTGGAAGATTACAGGCCCAAACCCGGGAACTCAGACTCTCTCTGTCCAGCAGCCGAGCTATACCTATGGTTTCCAAGCGATCCACGATACTACGGCAGGGATAAAGTATGTAGGAATACTTCAGTCGGATAACTTTTATCAATTTGAGGCATTTACTACCGATACCAGCGTTACACTGACAGCAGATCAATTGCCATTTAGTATTACAATAGATCCATCATTAGTTAATTGGCAGACTGTCACTGAGGTTCAGGTGGAAATATGGGTCAACCCGAATCAAAAGCGTAACTTTACTTTCACCCAGTCAAGCGGATTTAAATATTTCAGCGATTTCTATCTAGTCGATCAGTCTCAACCACTCTATAGCTATGAGGCGGTTTACCAGATGTTGAGTGGTGGTCAAACCAGGGCTCAAGCAGACAATCAGATAGGCACAATACTGATACTACCCCCTCAAGGCAGCTAGCGCTGGGGCATTGTTAGGAAGAGGCAGGGGGCAGGGGACAGGGGGCAGGGAGCAGGGAGCAGGGGAGAAAACCTATACATAAATGTAGGGGCTTGTTTATTTTTCGGTCACCAGGTAAATATTTATGGTCTGTTCGCGTAGCGTCCCATAGGGTAGCCCCCGGATTTATCCGTGGATGTCATTTTAGGCTTTGTTGAAGCCTCTAAATTTATTTATGGGGCAATAATTACGTTAGCGCAGCTCCTCACCAAAGAGGCATTACGAATTACGAATTACGAATTATACTCACTGTTAACCATCGCTCTGCCCATGTATAGTGAGTGTGTTATTTACTCGATTGTTTTTTGGAGAGATGGAACTACCTTCTAGTGTGAATCGAGCGCTAGCAATCGCTGGAGAATATCAGCCTCAAGCTATCGAACGTGCCCGTGCTGCCATAGCCTTGTTGCTTGGGTTTCGCGCTCATTCTGAAGCAATGGCATATGTTGACAGTCCTCTTACGATGAGTGGATTTCCCGTAGAAATTGCATTTTCTTCAGCTGATTCATCCTTTCGTTATACCATCGATCCAGGTCCAATGGAGCACGGTCCCATGGCGCGACTTGACGATGCCGAGGTACTGTTTGCGCGCCTAGGCAGTCCGCCATTGGCAACGTATGTTATTGATCTTGTGCGTCAATTTCAGACGGGGCATAATCTTCGCTACGGTGTGTTCATTGGTGGTCGCCATAATGAAATGAGCGATCGCTATAAATTGTATTTAGAAGTACCGGAAAGTGCTGCTAAAGCTGCGGAAAAATTCGCTACCGAACTTCTCGATCGACCACGGGCACTACCAAACCGACAGCAACGTATCGAAATGATCGGTGTTGATCCCTATGCTAATCGTATTGAAGTGTATGCGCGGATTGAGCATATGATGACCCACGAAATTTCTGCCCTATTGTGGCGCGCTGATTTGATGTCGCGACAAGGTGAGTTAGTAGCCTTGCTCAGTGAAAGCTATCCATTTTCAATTTCGCGCGAATTACCTGGCTCTGTTTTCGGTTTTAGCTATTCTGTACCTACACAAGGTAATGGTCCGATCGCATTCACGCTCTATACTTATGCACGAACAATGTTCGGCAACGATGGAAATAGCCGTAAGAAGATACTTGAACTTGGTCGGCGTAAAGGATGGGATTTTTCCTTCTATGACCGATTAACCGAACCGTTGGCAACTCAAAAAGACGGGGTTACCACGAGCCATACCATGTTTGGTGTTACCGTTGTCGGCGATGCTCCTTTGGGGATAAACTTTGGTGTTAACCCACCATCCGAAGTAGTATGAATATCGAGAATGCAATAGCTGGTATTTTAGCTGCACAGGCACCCAGTGGTGCTTTTCTTTCTACAGTGTATCTGCCCGACGGTCCGGTACCGGACGAAAACGGTTTTGTGACAGCACTTGTGCTCCATGAACTTACGCATCTGCCACAAACTCCTGCAGTTATGGCTGCCCAGGAACGTGCATTGGATTTCCTTGCACGTTGTGAACTTCCTACACAGCCTGGTGCTTTTTCCTTTTACCCACCTGATGGTCACCCCTCATGGATGCCGATTCCTCTCAACCCTGATGCCGATGATTCTGCGTTGTTCGCATTTGCACTGGTTCGTGCCGGACGCAAACCGAAAGCTTTTCTGGAGCAGGTAGTGCGTGAAGTCCTTGCTAAATTTCGTCTCTTTTGGATATCAGGTACGGCAAAACCCTGGTATCAAAGCGGAGTTTATTTTACATGGCTTAATAAACTCTATTATCCCAATATTATTGATGTGTGCGTGAATGTAAATATAGCAGTGTTGCTCAAGGCTGCTGGAGTTGGCGAGGCATTGGGTATTACCAATATTGTCCAGATGGTAGAACTTGGTGTAGCTTGGGCTGGAACTTCTTCAGAACGTGCACTGCTATTGTCACCTTATTATCCCCATCCGATGGAATTACTCTACGCTGTAGAACGTGCAGTAGAATTGGGCGTGGAAGACTTCATAGCATGCCGAGAAACGCTTCGTAAATTACCTTGGGCTCAATCAGATTCGTGTGAAGGATGGTCTGAGAATCGTCCGATTTGTAGTTCGGAGGATGGTCGGATTTTGTGGAGGTCTGCAGTGCTACAGCAAGCACGCCGACTCTCAGCAATGTTGGTAGTTTAGTTGCTAAGATAGTGAGTATCATCGCGATTACTTTAGTGCGAGATTTGACGCTTTTTTGAGTATAGTGCATCCAGTGCAATCGAGTTGCGAAGAATCAATTTGGGTACTGCAAGACTTCCTGAAATTTGCATCTGATCGGCAAAACGCGATAGACGATTCTGAGATGTTCTCAGCAATTACAAGAACAGTTGATTCTTGGGGGATTCAATCACCTCACAGGGGTAGGTTTTTTACAAACAGAGGAGCACTTGGCAAGTGATTGTGGCAGCAGATATTCGATTGTATGCAGATTGATTGTACCCTGGGGGGGCGACAAGCGCCCTGTAACCCTTGATATATCTTAAATTGAGCGAATTATGGTAAAAAAAGATAGGTCAGAAATTGTCAAGACGACCTATCAATTCAAAATGCTACCAGAATTATATCAAAAACATCTAAAAAATCTCCTTTCCGAATCTCAATTATTGTTTTTTTACCTTGTAGTAATTATTGTCCAAGATATCAAGAATGTTAAACTCGAAAAAATTGCTGAATCTTGTCTTGGTGCAGTC
>NZ_JAAHHU010000201.1:0-9441 GCF_010672095.1 Moorena sp. SIO3I6
TTTGGCAAAAGGCTTTTCCTATACAAACTGAGCGAGAACGTGGGACGTCAAGTTTTTTGATCACACTAATCATATCAAGTTACTTTTGTCAAGTTTTTTGTAAAGAAATATGTTTATAAAGCATAGCTTAGTAAGGGGGGAAGGGAGCCTCGGAGCAGGGAGCAGGCCAAAAATACTGTGTACCTCATTGTTAGGAAAAACCCTGTAGACCGCTCACAGCTTAGCAACGACTATTCTAGAGTAATGAGTATTAAACTATCATGATTGAACTTTATTATTTTTTTTAAAAAAAAATTAATGTTTATTATCTTAATTTGTTATTAATTTAACGATATTTTTTTTAATTAAATATGGTTTCAAAAAATAAAAAACATCACGACAACTCTGAGGATGATCATCCTCCCCAGCACCAGATTAAAAAAACCTATTTAGCTACTTTGGGACATCTGATTTTCTTAAGTACACTGACCATCAGTAAACCCGCTTGGTCTGGATGTTACCCCATAGACAGTATTTCCCATCAGCCAGCAGTCAGTTTAGTTTTTAGTGGTACAGAACACCAAGCTAATACTGATCAGGTAAAACAGCATTGTACTCCTAAGTTATCTCAGGTGAAAATCGGGAGTGGTGGAGAACTATTATCTTCCTTTGTTGTCAGTGAGCATTCATCGAGTTCTAGCTCAACTGAGGTAGTTGACAGGTCACAGATATCTCAAGGTAAACCTGCTTCTGGAGATAATAGTTCAAACTCAGATTCCAACGCTAATGATGGAGACCCGGAACTGGGGGTGCTCCGTTTGCGGCTCCAAGAAAAACCACCGACTCCCCCTAAACCTACAGTATATTTACAGGGTAGAGTCAGTTATTTCAGAAGCGATAATATTTTCGCTGGAGTCGATCCAGTTGATGATGGTCTGTTGAGACCAGGACTAACCCTATTAGCTGTACCATCCCTCGGACCTGACACTAAGCTCATAACCTCAGTAAGTGGTAATATAGTGCGTTATGGAGATAGATCCCAACTTGATTATAATCAACTGAAAGTTAACCTAGGAGTTCGTCAGAAGTTATTGAAAAGAACCTATGGGGAGTTAGGATGGAGCAATCAACAGTTATTCAAGCAAGAGGGAGGCGATCGCTTCGCTCATTATAATTCTGTATATCTTAGACTCAGCCGACGGGATTGGTTAGCAAAGGACTTAGCCTTAGATACGTCCTATAAGTTAAACCTACGTTTTGCTGATCCAGAGACACGCTCTAAGATTAGTAATGTTTTCAGAGCATCTTTAGCCTATTACCCCTATCCCCGATTTAAAGCAGCTCTTAGTTACCAACTTGCCTTATCTGATTATACCGAAAGGGAACGGTATGATAACTATCATCAGTTAATTGGTCGTGTCAGTTATAAGATTTCTAGTAATAGTCAAATTTATTTGTATGCTGGACAAAGCTTTGGTTCTTCTTCCAACTCCAGAATTAATTTTGATGGGACAGTTTTCGGTACAGGTATGAGTTTTAATGTACCTCTGTTTTGATAAAGTCAGGTTGTACGCTTTTCAGCAGTCAGCAGTCAGCAGTCAGCAGTCAGCTGAATTCTTACCTCCAAAGCGCCCCTATTCACAATTTAAATGTCTTACAACATTCGCTAAGTTGTATATGGTATACTCAGTTATACTGAAAACGTAGTCGTTATGAGTTTGTTTATCAGATGTCCAACTCCTCTGTAGAAAATCTTGTCATCATCGGTTCTGGTCCTGCCGGTTACACAGCAGCGATTTATGGGGCACGAGCTAACCTGAAACCCTTAATGTTTGAAGGCTTTCAAGCTGGGGGAATCCCTGGTGGACAGCTGATGACTACTACAGAAGTAGAAAACTTCCCTGGCTTCCCAGAGGGAATCACCGGACCTCAATTAATGGAACGGATGAAGGCTCAAGCAGAACGCTGGGGCACTGAATGCTATACCGAAGATGTGATCGTTGTAGACTTAAGTCAGCGTCCCTTTACTGTCCGCTCTGAGGAACGGGAAGTAAAAACCCATAGTATTGTGATTGCTACCGGGGCGACAGCGAAACGGTTGCATTTACCCAGCGAAGCTCAGTACTGGAGTAATGGGATCTCAGCTTGTGCCATCTGTGATGGTGCATCTCCCCTTTTCAGTGGTAAGGAAGTGGCGGTAGTCGGGGGGGGTGACTCAGCGGCAGAGGAAGCTGTATATTTGACCAAGTATGGTTCCCATGTTCATATGCTAGTACGTCGGCATGAGATGCGAGCTAGCAAAACCATGCAAGACCGGGTGTTGAATAATCCCAAAATTACTATTCACTGGAATACTCAGCCAGTTGATGTGTTTGGAGACAATGGTTCGATGACTGGCGTAAGAGTCCAGGATACTGAAACTGGTGAGGAAAAGGATATTTCAGTTCGGGGGATGTTTTACGCTATTGGTCACACTCCTAACACATCCTTATTTAGAGGACAACTGGAGTTAGATCAGCTCGGTTACATTGTCACTAAATCCGGTTCGGTGGAAACCAGTGTCGAGGGAGTCTATGCTGTTGGTGATGTCCAAGACCATGAGTTCCGTCAAGCTATCACTGCGGCTGGAACAGGTTGTATGGGGGCTATGTTAGCAGAACGCTGGCTATCTGCCAATAACCTAATTCATGAGTATCATCAACAACCGGCATCAGAACAGCCAACGGCTGAAAAACCTGAAGAAACTGAAGAAAAACCAGTAGCTGAGACGGCGGAAACCTTTGATATTAATGAAACACGCCATCTGGGGGGCTATGCCTTGCGTAAACTGTTCCATGAAAGCGATCGCATAATCATGGTCAAGTATATTTCCCCCAGTTGTGGTCCTTGTAAAATTCTCAAGCCCATGCTGGATAAAGTAGTAGATGAGTATAATGGCAAAATTCACTTTGTCGAGATCGATATTGACCAAGACAGAGAAATAGCTGAAAATGCTCAAGTGGTGGGAACACCTACCGTACAGTTATTTAAGGACAAAGAGTTCCTAGCGGAATTTAAAGGAATTAAGCAAAAGAGTCAGTATCGTCAAGCCATTGAACGCTATTTACCAACTACTGTTTAAGAGATAGGCAAAAGGCGAAAGGCAAAAGGCAAAAGGTTCACAAGATTGTTTACCTGATCAGTATGATAAATGCTATCAGTATCAAGGATGAAGGATGACCTCAACCAAACAATCATTCCCCAGCTTTTTGTCTTTTACTAGAGGGCCTAGTCTATCCATCAAACTAATGGTAGCAGGACTAGTGATTACTGGGTGCTTTATTGTAGTAGCCATTTTCGCTCCCACCTTTCAAGCTTGGGGATGGCTACAAGACCCTACCCAGTCCCTCAGTAATCCCATTCATGAAGCACCGAGCTGGAATCACTGGTTTGGTACCTCTCGCCAGGGTTATGATGTTTTCTCTCGCACCTGGTTTGGCTCTCAAGCTGCTCTAAAAGTAGTCGTTCTCGCTACCACCCTCAGCCTGATCATTGGTGTCCCTTTGGGGTTAATCAGTGGTTATCTCGGTGGCAAACTCGATCGGGTATTACTGTTTTTAATGGATACGATCTATACCTTGCCAGGACTACTGCTATCGGTGACTCTGGCCTTTGTAGTCGGTAGAGGAGTCTTCAATGCTGCGATCGCATTAAGTATTTCCTATGTCCCCCAATACTATCGGGTAGTCCGGAATCACACCACTAGCGTCAAAACTGAATTGTTCATCGAAGCCGCTCAAGCCCTGGGGGCTTCCCCTGGTAGGATATTATCGCGCTATCTATTTCTGAATGTGATTCAAAGTGTACCAGTTCTATTTACCCTCAACGCCGCTGATGCGATTTTAATCTTGGGAGGACTGGGATTTTTAGGATTAGGATTGCCAGAACAAACCCCAGAGTGGGGTCATGACTTACGTCAAGCCCTCGATGCCTTACCAACTGGGATTTGGTGGACAGCGCTCTTCCCTGGTTTAGCCATGACACTGATGGTGGTAGGATTGTCCTTAGTAGGAGAAGGATTAAGCGAGTTGATTAATCCCCGATTTCGTCAGAAACATTGAAATTCCCTAAAACTCTTTTGCCTCTTGCCTTTTGCCTTTTGCCTTAAAATGACTCATGACAAATCACTAAGGACTAATGACTCAAGCCATAGGCGTTGATTTAGGTGGCACTGCGATTAAGTTGGGACGCTTCCGTGAAGATGGAACCGAACTGGAGTCTCTAACAGTAGATACACCCCAACCAGCAACACCAACAGCGGTGATCGAAGCAATAGTAGCAGCAATCTCTCGTCTCGATACCAGGGAAGAAGTAATTGGTATCGGGGTTGGATGTCCTGGCCCTGCTGATGTTGCTGGAAGAATTGCTAAAGTTGCGATTAACCTAACGGATTGGCACGATGTTCCCCTAGCCGATCAGTTAGAAGCCAAAGTCGGTTATCCCACAGTTGTTGCTAATGATGCTAACTGTGCTGGTTTAGGAGAAGCTTGGTTAGGGGCTGGTCGTCGGTTTCGGAATTTGATTCTACTCACCCTAGGCACAGGGGTAGGAGGGGCAATCATTTTCGATGGTCAACTCTTCACAGGTCATCTCGGGTCTGCTGGGGAGTTGGGCTTAATTAATCTATATCCCGATGGTCCCGAGGGTAATAGTGGTAATCGGGGTTCTCTAGAGCAATACCTTTCTATTAGGGCAATCCGAAGCAACAGTGGCAAAGAACCAGCAGAACTTGGTAAATTAGCCCAGCAAGGAAACCAGGAAGCCTTAGAATTTTGGGCAGATTACGGACGCTTATTAGGGATTGGGCTAACTAGTTTTATTTATCCACTGACACCAGAAGCCATTATTATTGGTGGTGGTATAAGTGCTAGTGCCGAGTTTTTCTTGCCAGCAACTCTAGCAGAAATAGAGCAACGAGTTTTGCCTTCCTCTCGTACTGGTTTAGAGTTACTTAAAGCAGAATTAGGGAATCGAGCTGGAAGGGTGGGAGCAGCACGATTGGCCTGGCAAAAACACGTAAAATGAAGAATTAAGAATTAAGAATTTAGAATGAAGAATTTAGAATTAAGAATGGAGAATTTAGAATTTAGGTTGAAGGTTGTTTTATGGAAAGGATAAATTAGTGCGTAGGGTGTGTTAGGGGCGGGCTTGCCCTAATTTTCTCAGTAGCCAGTTTTGGGACAGCCCGCCCCGTAACGCACCACCAGGTCTGCCCATACCCTATTGATTCCAAAAAACCATGATTGCCAGTCCACAGCGTTACCGGATGACTTCCCAAGAATACCTGGAGTGGGAACCGACTCAGGAGATTCGTTACGAGTATAGTGATGGGGAAGTCTTCGCCATGACCGGAGGCTCGAAACCTCACAACCGGATTGCTTTAAATTTGGCTAGTGATCTAAATACTCACCTACAAGACAGTAGCTGTGAGGTCTATATCGCAGATGTGAAGGTAAAAATATCTTCAGTTCGTTCCTACCACTACCCAGATGTAGTAGTAACTTGTGATTCCAGAGATCAAGAGTCTAACCAGTTTATTCAGTATCCCTGTCTGATTGTAGAAGTGCTCTCTCCCTCTACAGAGGCATACGACCGGGGGAGTAAGTTTGCTAAATACCGTAAGCTAAAAACCTTGCAAGAGTATGTTCTAATCCAGTCAGAGACAATAGGAGTAGAGTGCTTTAGGCGTAATCAGCAAGGGTTTTGGGTGCTTTATCCTTATGATAAAGGTGATACCTTTACCCTCGAAAGTGTAAACTTTTCTCAGAATGAAGAATTTAGAATGAAGAATTTAGAATGAAGAATGAAGAATGAAGAATTTAGAATTTAGAATGAAGAATGAAGAATTTATAGCGTTTATCATAGCTATGAGGGACAGAGATTTTGTTTGCTTATTACCTATTCCCTGTTCCCTGTTCCCTGTTCCCTGTTCCCTGTTCCCTGTTCCCTAAAACCCATAAATTTGTACCTCATCAGTTTTAGAATGGCTATAGAATTATTTTTGAGTCTTAGTGTTTTTAATAATTGCATAAATAATAGAAATTAATTCGTTAGATTCATTGAGTAAAGACAGCAATCTTGGTTATAGGTTTTTCTCGGTGGCGATTAAAATTTTCAACCAATAATTTGTCTCTCTAGCTTCCTTCAGTGAAATACTCATTTTATGAATAAAGTCTCGTTTACTTTCTGCATTTTGTGCTTCCTCAACATTTGCTCCAATACTTGTTCCACAGCGGATTAATTGTTTGCTTAAATCATATCCAGTCCCACCATTTTGTCTCAGAAATTTACAGAGATTGACTATTCTTACGCTAAAGTTTAGCGTTCTTTCTTGTATATCTTTTTTTCTCATTCATTTTTGACCATAGGTAATTTAATAATTTACTTTTATAGTGCTACGCGCAAGGCAGCTATGCTGAGGGCAGAAGACAGAAGTTGACTCTAACAAGGTTTTAGAGGTAAGAGTTGTCCTAACAAGTGCGTGCGTACTGCTATATCTTAGTCTATGCATAAATACATAAATCTAAAAATGTCTTAATTCTTAATTCTTAATTCTTAATTCTTAATTCTTAATTCTTAATTCTTAATTCTTAATTCTTAATTCTTAATTCTTAATTCTTAATTCTTAATTCTCAATTCTTAATTCTTAATTCTTAATTCTTAATTCTCCTTGACAAATTAAACTATAATCATTATAATTATAGTTATAAACCTAAAAAACAATTTCTCGACTATGACTCAAAATTATCAGCCCAATTCAAACAATAATTCAAACGGATTCATTGTTCCGTACATTTTGAAAGGGTCTCGCCAGCAAATCACCCATACCGCCTATATTCTGAATGCCCTCGGCTACATCCAAATTTCGGAATGGGGTCCTCTTCAGCCCACTGGAACTCCAGACGAATATATTACGATGATCACCAGATATTGGATTTGGCGTTAACACCTTAAATTTCTGGGGGGGTTTCCCCCCCTGGCCAAAGTCCAATCACATCCGATCAGGATTGGATTGCTGATAAAATTGAGTGCATAGTCGAAAAATCCTAGCCGTGGAAAGTATTTCTGCGGCTACTTTTTTTGGTTATTTGGTTGAAGGTTATTCTGTTGAAGGTTATTCTGTTAAAAGTTAGCAGGTTGAAGGTTAGTAAGTTTAAGGTTAGTTGGTTTAAGGTTAGTTGGTTTAAGGTTAGTAAGTTGTTCGCGTAGCGTGGCCTATTGGCCAAGGTTAAGGTGATGCGCATTTAAATTGGTTTTTTCCTGTTCCCTGTTCCCTATTCCCTGTTCCCTGTTCCCTCTTCCCTACTCCCGATTCCCGATTCCCGATTCCCTTCTATTACGCCATTCCTTGCGAAACAAAACCAGCCCAATATAAAGGATGAGCAAAAGGAAAATCTTCCTTACTCAAAGACTCCAAACGCTTTGGCTGTATCTCGAATTTATCGACAATTGTGACCCACTTATCCAACTCTTCCTCATCTCCCTGATCCTTGGCATTCTGTTTAGCAGCTTTGGCCTCTTGTAACTTTTGTTCCAGATGTTCCGTTAACTGAGCCTGATAGTTATCAGCAAACTCCTTTCCCGTTAAATTGCGCAATTTAATTTGCCCTTGCTGTAGTGCTTGGCAACGGCTCATCCCTGACCTGCGGCCATCGTAGTAAAAAATTGCTAATAAAGCACTGGCCAAATCATCTACGGACCACTGGGTACTAACCACACTCCTGGCTCCAGCACAGAGAAAACCGGTAGCTAGACTAAGCAAGTCATCAGTAATGTCGGTAAGAGCTAAATTAACCTCACAGGCTGAGGCAAAAACTTCCGAAAGATTGGGCATCCGCCAACCAGGAGTTAAAAGTTGACCCAGGGTAAGGGAACCATCTCCTAACCGTAACTGAGATTCCAACGGGTTGGAGTTAGATTCAGCATGATGGCTGGAGTGGAGGATATGCACTTGCTGGGCTAAGGTGTGGTATGATTTGACTGTGGCATTCCGTCCTTGTAAGCGCTGCTCACCAGGAACGTGATACATTTCCGCCAGGGTTTTGCATTCAAAACTGGTAAAGGGCAGATCCTCCGTAGCATCTTCGACTATACCCATTTCCTGACCTGCAATTGCTGGGCGTTGGTGGCAATAGTGCAGGATTTGGCAACTGGGAACCAAGCGAATACGAAAGCGATCGCATAAATAAGTAGTTTGGGTAACAGATTTAGTGGCAGAGGATTTGGAGGATTTGCTGGCGAATACCATACCGCGACTTTGGGAAACAGAACTCTTGTCTTGCTCTGCTGGTAATAAACCCTCTTGCTCACCTTTTACAGCAAGTTTCGCCCCCCTAACCCCCCAATTTTGGGGGGAAATTGAGTTAAAGTCCCCCAGAATTGGGGGATTTAGGGGGCTTGAAGCTTTTGGTAGTGAGGTCAATTCATCTGAAAACGGCTGTAAGGGATCCACAATCGGCAACGCAGCAAAAGGAATCTGATGTAAAAATATATGAGGCACAATAATCAACTCCTCAATCCCAGTCAGATAGTGTCCCACCAGCTTTTCCAACTGCAAGCGCTCAGCAAGTTCCTGAAGAAAATCCCCCATCTTCTGTTTCCATTCACTTTTTGAACCAACATAGGGAATTAACCAGTTTTCTCCAATCCAAATCTGTAGTGTTTTTATTCCCTGGCCTACACAAGTAAAAACTTGAGGACTGCGATCCTTACGTAGGATAAAAATATGGGTATCCTCTATTGTTGTATAGAAACTAAGCAGAGCAGTGCTTGGTTCCTCGATTAACTGCTGCATTTGCTCCCAATCGAGATGTTCCACTTGAATTTGTCCTGCCAAAACCGGGTCATAGCGGCGCAGTTGTTGCCAAACTTGCTGTTTTTGTGCCTCTAATGCCTGGATTTCCTCTTGGTATTTTAATAAAGCGTCCCTAGTCAAGGATTGATCAGATTGTTTCACTGCCATTCCCAATGACATGGTTTTATTAGGACTTCCTGCCAAAACTGGAACAGCCTCCGAAGCATAACCAAAACGGAGGGAATTAATACGCCGTTGCAGTTCCTCGTAGTCCTGCAAAAGCTGTTTTAGTTCTGGAACAATTTCTCCCTCTTGGTCTAATTGATTACTAGCCATCATATCTACCAACCGTTGGGCACGAGAACGTTCAGCATATTCCAGTGCTTTCTCGATTTCTCCTAAATTGAGGTAAGCTTGTACTATGTTGCCATATACCTCAATGGCATCAGCAAGAATCTTTTGGCGACGCTCCTCATCAATTACCCAACTCCGGCTTTGTTCTACCGCTTGGATAGCTAGGGCGTAGCCTTCGATAGCTAGTTGCCAATTGTTATTTTCCAGAGCAAAATTACCTAAATTGCGAGCTGTTTTCAGACAGTCGAGAGGTAAGTTGTCTGGAGTATGGATTT
>NZ_JAAHHU010000202.1:0-9388 GCF_010672095.1 Moorena sp. SIO3I6
CTTGTGGTCACAACACCGGAGGATCAAAGCCAGATAGCTGCCTACAAGCCATCGGGTAAAATTGTGGTGATTCCCAATGGGGTGGATTTGACTCAATTTCCCCAACGCACTGCTGACCCAGGGGGACATCGCATAGTGTTTATTGGAGCTATGGATAACCGAGCCAACATTGATGCTGTAAGCTTTTTCAGCTTGGAGGTATTTCCAGCCATTAAAGAACGCTATGGAGATGCTACGCTAGACCTGGTCGGAGCAAGACCAGTACCTGCAGTATTGGAGTTGGCAGAATTGTCGGGAATTACGGTCACCGGTCGTGTGCCATCAATGGTAGAGTATCTCCATCAAGCAACTATCTGTGTGGTACCGATGCGCACTGGCTTTGGCATTAAAAACAAGACCCTCGAAGCAATGGCGGCTGGGGTACCTGTAGTGGGAAGCGATCGCGGTTTGGAGGGACTAGCGGTTGATGGTGCCAATACACCCCTGCGAGCATTGCGGGCAAATCATGTTCAGGAGTATATTAGCGCCATCACTCGTTTGTTTGAAGACCCACAACTGCGAGCAAAGTTGTCCCAAAACGGGCGCTTATTGATCGAGGATGAATACACCTGGGATCGGGCTAGTCAATGCTACGAACAAGCCTTAACCCAGTCAGTGGTTAGAGGTTAGTGGAATACAGTAGTTTGGGGACTGAACCCCTTGACTCCTCTTCCCTCTGTTCCTCCTGTTCCCATTGTTTGCCCTCTTACTCCCTACACAACCAATTCTATTCCAGAACCGTGGCAAACCCCTCTAAATCACCGTCACTGGAAGTCATAGAGAGATTAGGCTACCTGGTGTTTGGTAAATCGGTAAATTTGAATTTTTAACTATATTTTCTAGAGGAAAATTCACAATTAGTATAAATGTATTGGTATGAAGATATAATACATTTATACTGTCCAGTTTTTTGGATAGTGTTCTTTGTCGTTGTTTTTTGGGTTTTGGGTAATAGGTAATCGGGAATTACTCTGGAGTAATCAAAATTATCAAAAACCCCAAGCTTGGCAATATCGATGCTCAAGGATTTGATATAATGGTGATTTGGAGTAAATTAACATGAATAAATGTTAAAAAAAGTTTATAAAAATTTTAAATAGTATAAATAAATTCATTCTTAACTCAGGTAAAAAGTGAGATAAGAATGAATTATTGCCTGCCGTTTCCTTGTTGCCAATTATTTGTCCAAGTAGTAACGTCCTATGAAGATTCTAATGATCTCCACAACCTTTCCCTATCCGCCAACGCGGGGGGCAACTCAGGTCAGGACGTTTAATTTACTCAAGTACCTGAGTGAGCGTCATGCTATAACCTTGGTTACTCAACGTTCTGAGGATATCACGGACATCGAGGTAGAAAAATTGCAGCAGTGGGTGGAAGAACTGGTGATTTTTCCCCAACCGCAGCCATCAGAACAAGAGGAAGGCTTAAAGGAGAAATTACAGCGCTGGAGTACCATTTTGCAACAGGGAACGCCCCAGAAAGTGCTCCAACTCTACTCAACTCCAATGCAGCAATGGGTGGATCAGGCTGTGGAGGCGGGAAAATTTGACCTGATTACCTGTGAACACAGTACCAATGAAATTTATGTGCGACCAGAGTGGCGGAAGCAGCTGCGAACTTTGGTGAATATTCATCATTCTGTATACCGGAAATCCCTGGACAAGCTCGAAACCAAAACATCAGACAATCAGCTGAAAGACAAGTTAAATTTGCCCCTATTACGTCGCTATGAAGAGCAATATTGTGCTAAGTTCACAGACATTATAGTCACAACAGCAGAAGATAGACGGCAAATAGACTCATTTGAGTTGGACAGTAAAATTACATTGATTTCTAATGGGGTTGATGTTCATCTATTTCCCCGGCGCATCTCTGATCCTGGTGGACACAGATTAGTATTTACTGGGGCGATGGATAACCCACTAAACATCAAAGCGGCTCGTTATTTTAGCCTAGATGTGTTCCCAGCAATTACAGAGCGCTATGGTGATACCAAGCTAGAATTAGTCGGACCCAAACCGGTGCAGGCGGTGCTAGAGTTAGAAGATATACCAGGGATTAGTGTAACTGGCTCGGTGCCTTCTTTAGTAGACCACCTTCATAAGGCAACCATATTTGTGGTGCCAATGCAGAGTGGATTTGGGGTAAAAAATAAAACTCTGGAAGCGATGGCAGCGGGAGTACCGGTCGTGGGAAGCGATCGCGGTTTGGAGGGATTGACAGTTGATGGCGGGGATGTCCCTTTGCGGGCATTGCGAGCAAATGATACAACAGAATATGTTTATGCCATTAGTCGGTTATTTGAAGACCGCCAGCTCCGTAAGCAATTGTCGGAAAATGGGCGAGCGTATATTGAACAGAAATATACTTGGGAACGTGCTGGTGAACTGTATGAGCAGGTAATCACAGGTTGAAGGGTTTAGGGTGCACTTGTTTTAGATTGAGCAAGGGGGAATGACAAAGACATGGACAATTAGCCTTTAAGTCCAAAAATCTGTACTATTTGGCTAATTACTATCTATTGCCCCCAAGATTTTTTTCAAACTAGGAAAAAACTGGAAAGATAAACCATTAAAACATCAGTGCAAAAGTCTAGTAGAGGTGGTTGGTTAACAACCTTGGGCGCGATCGCTGCCTTAATCACCACTAGCGGTATCATTGCCGGTAGTATCTGGGTGGCGGTTATGTTAATTATTGACCCTGATTCGATTGTCTGGATCAATCACATTTTGCCGAGTTGGGCTCGTATCCCCCAGACTGTTCCCTCATCTGCCAAGACATTTGCCCAAATTCAAGGGGAGATTCGTGAAAATGGGCTAACGGCGGGCACACCCCTTGCCCTTAACTCTGAGTTGCTGCTACCGATTTTGGGATCACCACCATCATGCCAAAGTAATTGTGACCAGATCGTGGAACTCAGAGTCTATCAGCCTCTTGAACAAAGCCATAGCGAACAGCAGTATTATCAGCTAGTTAGTCAGCTGCCTATCACTGCCCCGGTCGAATATTTTGTGCTGTCTACCCAAGTCAACACAGCATCCGGTGATGCTAGTGTCTCTCGTTCACTACCTTTAACCAAACTCGATCGTTTCGATCAACAAGCTCTAGAGGAAGGGTTTTGGTTCAACCTCTCGGGTCAAGTGGTCTCAGAGAATACACCCGAGAGCTATGGACAAATTATTCACTACAATCAAGACCAGACACACCTGAGTATGATGTTGGAGTGGACAAGCCCTAATGAAGGTTCTCCCTATTGGCAGGAAGTGACCGGTGGTGCTACTCCAGAATTAGTGGTTAATCATACTGTAGGCTTGGAACCCCAGTTCAAGGTTTACCAAATTAAACCTCGCTCTTTTGTTCCCAACCCGATTTATCTAGAGGAAATTTCCCTAACCCAAGCAGCGATAGATACTAAACCCTATCAGAATGGTTTAATCCTAGCCCGTCATGGTTTGTGGTCTGATGCTTGGCAATGGTTGAACCAACAGAGACCAAAACACTGGTCAGCAGAGGCTCAAGCCCAAATAGATTTGGTTAAACTGCACGCTCAGGTCACCGAGTCTCAGGCAAATCAAATTTGGGCAAGTGCGAGTGCTGCTATCTTTGCCTATCTCCTGGATGGTCGCTGGGCGGAGGCAAAAACAGTGTTTCAGACCGCAGTGAATGGTGCTCAGTTGGGGGATATTATCACTATGCTAAAGACCGATTCTGGGGGATTGTGGGGGCGGGTGGAAGGAGCACTAGAGGTCAATCCTGATGACAGCAATGTGCAAGTTTGGGGAGGGTTGATTTTGGCAGCCCAGGAAGACCCTCAAAAAGCGATCGCATGGGTTAAGGAATTACCTCAAACTAATCCCCAGGTTTACCAACTCCTCAACCATATGGACAATGCCTTAAACCCAGTTCCAGCCATCGTCAGGCACTTCAGTCAACTGGTTGGCAATTCAGAAATCATTCAAACTGTCAACGCAACGGATTGGCTGCAACCGGAAGATGGAGATGGGGGAATAGGAGAACAGCACTGCCAAAGGCAGCAGGAAAGTACTGAATTGGTTTCTATAGCAGAGGAACAGAGTATAGCACTTTCCCCCCTATCCCCCTGCCCATCTGTTCCTCTGACTCTACAAAAACAACCGGAGCAAGTTTGGTATCAAGTACAGGTAAAAGCATTTCACGATGGTCAGGGTTGGCGGTGGATGCCGTTTTCTGATTTACGGCTGCCCACTTTGACCAAGGGAAAGCGACTGTGGCGATATTTGGGCTTAGACGTTGACCCCCAGATTCGGATTAGCCTTTGGAGTGAGAATGGTATCCAACAATCAACCACAGCTACGGTCAAGGGGGTTTCCTACCAGGAAGGGATGATTAAGCTGTTGGCAGCAGGTGGGAAACTCCCTAGTGACACCGTGGCTATTGATGGATCTAATCAGCACCTGCTAGCACACACGGAGACGGCTCTGCGCTGGTTAGACCCAAGTGCGATCACTTTGTCAGCACTCTACCACCTTAACCCCGAGTCGGTGTCAACCATGCTGCCAGTACTCTGGCAGGAGTTAATCAACAGTGGTCAGTTCTCCCCAGGACCCCTTCCTAGTTTACCAATGATGCTTCAGGAGATCGGGCATTGGTCAGTTAGACCGATCGAGCTGACTGGCAACAACCAGCCGGAAGCGGTGCTAACCTTATATCAAGAAATATCGGTTACCTCAGAATCTACAGAGGTGGGTCTATCGGATAGTATTAATGACGGGATGGATACAGATCGGGCAACTACTATCTACAAACCCCGCACCATGATTTTTTCTGACACAGGAGCCTTACTCTACAGCGAATTTTCCCAAGATGCCAGCAGCTCCATGACAGCGATCGCGGATTTAGGGGATGGGGGTCCTGCGGCTATAGTCATTGATGAACCAAATAACTATAGCCTTAAGCGTTGGTCAGCCAAGCATCAGCGTTTTCAGTAATGCCTGTACTTAAAGGCATTAGTTTAACGCAAAACCAACCGTTGTTGCTTAAGTAATTGCTGCTGCTGCCAGAGGGATTCAACTTCTGCCTGTAAGTGAAGGTACTTTACTTGCTGGTCAACCCCATAAACCGATGTCATCAGTTTCTTCAGCTGGGGGTCGCCAGTGACAACAGAACGGCAATTGCTCTGCCAGTGGGCATCGGATAAATCGGTCAGATGGTCGGAAGAAGTTAACATTTCTAGACTAAGTATTTTTGCTTTCTCACAACACCACGTAATTTTATCCTGAATTTCCAGCACATGCTAACTATACTTGGAGCGGTTAGCTTATATCATGTCCGGTTGAATACTTATATCATGTCGGGATAATTACCCTTAATAAAAATCTCCCCCATCTCCCTATCTCCCCATCTCCCCATCTCCCCACACTTCCCCTCCTGGGAGGGGTTAGGGGTGGGTCCCACCCTCCCTCTAATTATGGGTATTCAACCTGACTTGATATTAATCATTCCACTAAGGAGACAGTCATGATCCAGCCTCTCGCACTGATTCCCTCAAGCCTCTACAGGAAAAGATGCCAGACTATTTGAACAGTGGTTTACGTTTAGGCTGGTTAATTAACCCCCAGGGCAAAGAGGTTGAAATCTATCGTCCCAATCAAGCTGTTGAGACTGCTAAATTTCCTGTTACTTTGTCAGGGGAAACTATTCTGCCTAACTTTGAGTTAGCTTTGCCGCTTTAAATTACCTCAGCAGGTTAGTAAGTAACTGCGGACTCATACTTGTAAGTAGAGAGTATTAGAGCGTTTTCATCCTTCACACTTAACACGTTACAGGTTAAACTTCATCCTTTGTCAAAAAATCGGCTTACTTAAGCTAGAGGATTTCTCTAGTTCAGTCTGTTCTGGCAACTCATCAAAAATTGTTAGTCTATTGGGTTTGCAGCGTTTGAGAGTTACCATGATGCCTTGAGCTCCTTCATTGTCTAAGTCTTCAATATATCCATATTTGGCAGCCTGAGCCTCCTGCTGGTTAACAAAGGGTCCAAAGTAGTAGGTACACTTGGGGGTTTCGGTGATGATTTCCACCCAAAACGCTAACCCGAAGAGGTCTAAGATTTTGATTAAGGATTCTTTCATGACATCCACCTAGTTTCCAGGATAATCTCTGTTAATTTAATCGGCTTTTAAACCTTTTTATCCTCCATTTACTCTTCTTGTTTCACAATCTGTTGATTGGAAGTACTATCGATATACAGTAAGTCTGACCAACGCTGCCGATAAGTTTCATATAACACCATAGCAGTTGCTACTGAGGCATTGAGGCTAGGGGTCTTACCCTGTAATGGAATTGAGACTAACATGTCACAGCAGCTTTGTGACCTTAGGCTTAAACCATTACCCTCTGAACCTATTACTAATACTACTGAACCAGTCAAATCAACTTTGTGTAAAAGTTTACCAGTACCGGCAGCAGTTCCGTAAATCCAAAAGCCCGCAGCTTTCAACTGCTCTAGGGCATTACTAAGATTGACAACTCTGGCAATAGGAAAGGTTTCTAGAGCTCCTGCTGCCACTTTCCTTACAGTTGAGGTGACACCAACAGCTCGACGTTGGGGTATGACTAAGCCTTGAGCCCCTAGAGCTTCTGCCGTACGAATAATCGCCCCTAAATTTTGAGGATCATTAATGCCATCACAAGCCAATAAAACTGGCTGCTCAGTTGCCCATTTTGCTTTGTCAATTAAGTCATTTAAATCTATGTACTGGTAAGGTGCAATTTGAGCTGCCACACCCTGATGGTTACCACCTTTGGTAATTTGGCTCAGGCGTTTTGGTGCTACTTCATCAATTACTGTACCGTTAGCCTTGGCTTGAACTAGTAAAGAGTGAAAGCGAGGATCGTAACGCAGCTGGGAAATAATCCAAACTCGGTTTAGCTGGTGCTGGTTTTGGAGAGCTGCTAGAACTGAATGACGCCCGTAGATTAAGTCACTCTCTTCTTCTGTGCTACTTACAAGTTTTGACTTAGGGTACCCATGCTGCTTCGGCTGAGTTTCCTCGGAGTAATGGGAATGTTTTGGCCGTGGCTTTCGAGAGTGGTAGTTCTTTCGAGGGGGTTTGCCGTTCTTTTGAGAATTGGCTGAGGTCGAACGAGATAATTTTTTATTCTCACCTTGCCGATCAGAGGACTTCCCTGACTTGATCTGACCAGAAGCATCAGAGGAGGCATCAGAGGAGGGGTTTTGATTAGCCATAATAGAATTAGGATTTATGGGGTATCCAGTTGTAGATGAGCCAATAACTGGGTCAAGCGTTGAGTATCAGTAAGGTAGAGGTATCCCAGTAAAGTTTCTAAGCTACTAGCTTGTTGATAGATTTCTCGATTGAGACGCCGGGGGCTCTTTGTAGCAGCATTCCGTCCGCGCCGTAAAACGTCTTTTTCAGAAGCAGTTAGGTAAGGTTCAAGCGATCGCAAAATCTTAGCTTGGCTTTCTGCTCTGACGTGAGCCACTACCTGGTTATGATAGTCACAGATTCGCCTCGGTGGTAGCAGATAGTGGGTTCGGATGTAGAGTTCATAAACAGCATCTCCTATATATGCCAAGGATGCTGGGGAAATCTGTTGAATTTTGGCAATTTGATCAACTTTCGCCATGAATTGCCTAAATCGAAACTCTGTCCACAATACTATAGAGTCAGTTCCACCGCCATGGCTATCCTCTTCCAAGGGGTCTAATTGTGCATCTGTTTGAGCCATCTTTGGGGTCTCACGGTCTTTTGTTTACTAGACCAAATTTGACATCCTTCAACAATTTCTGCTTAGAGTATTCAATACATTAGCAAAACGGCAACTTACTCACACTCAACTCTCACCGATTCCCCACTGCTTCTGAAAGTGAAGGCGGGTTTTGCCCCCGCCATCACCATCGATTTTGTCACTTAGACTTGATTTTCTCCACAGCTACCGTCAGAGAATCTTGCAGGGAGAAAAATTTTTCTAGGCGCACTAGTTTCACAGTTTGAGTCACCCGGGGATTGGTCACGACTTGTAGACTTCCGTCAGAAGTTTGAGCTTTCTTTACTAGCTGCACCAAAGCACCCAAACCAGAGCTATCGACAAAATCAATTTTAGATAAGTCCAGAATAATATCCGCTGGACCTTCATCAATACATTTGCCAATAACGTTACGGAGAGTAGATTCCGAAAAGGCATCTAGCAATCCAGTAAGGCGGAAAATTTGATAATTTGACTCGACTTGGCGAGTGCCCCTTAAACTGACTGTAAGGGTTATTTGTTCAGGAATAACACCCTCCTCGATATAGCTTATAAATATCAATAATCTAATACTTCTACTGTCAAGTTGACTACTGTGACAGTAGATTGATGACTTGGTTACCGTTGATAAACGCGCCCTATAACCATACCTTGGCTTGTTGCTTAGCACGTCAAGGGGCTAAAACAACGTCAATTTTAGATTATACAACAGTATCAGAGTTTGGGGGGTAGGGTGACCGGGTCTAGCGGTAGGGTAAAATTAAGCCAGCCATGATTCTAACCGATTAATCATAACTGAAGCATATTTCTTGGTTTGCTGGCAATGTAGGGGCTATTTTCTAGTCCCACACCCGGTCACCCTACAGTTGGGGTTTGGCATCGGGGATTGCACGCGATGCTCCTGGGTCGCCGCTACGCGATGAAGCTAAGCTTCCGCTAAAAGCGAACGCAAACCCTCGCAGAACCAATCAGGGTCTAGTCTAGGGTCTAGGGCGTGTCTTCTTGCCTCGGAGATCCCCCATGATCCCCCTTAAAAAAAGGGGACTTTGAGTATGGCTCCCCCCTTTTTTAAGGGGGGCTGGGGGGGATCATAATCTTGCGGAAAACTTTGAAAACACGCCCTAGGCCACGCTACGCGATTAGCCTACGGCCACGCTACGCGATTAGCCTACGGCCACGCTACGCGATTAGCCTACGGCCACGCTACGCGATTAGCCTACGGCCACGCTACGCGATTAGCCTACGGCCACGCTACGCGATTAGCCTACGGCCACGCTACGCGATTAGCCTACGGCCACGCTACGCGATCGCATCAGCTCGACAAACTGCTTAAATAAATAGTCAGCATCGTGAGGACCAGGACTAGCCTCTGGGTGATACTGTACTGAGAAGAACGGTAAGGATTTGTGACGCAACCCTGCCACAGTGCGGTCATTGAGATTTAGGTGAGTAATTTCCACCTGATCCCCTAATGTATCGGGATCAATAGCAAAACCATGGTTTTGGCTAGTAATTTCCACCATTTGCTGCAAACCGGCTGGGTGATTCAAACCTCGGTGACCAAATTTAAGTTTAAAGGTCTGCGCTCCTAGGGCAAGAC
>NZ_JAAHHU010000203.1:0-9196 GCF_010672095.1 Moorena sp. SIO3I6
CGAGGATATCAGCACTAGACCATCCTAGGTGATCCATTAACGCTTCTAAATCGGCGATGTGATCATCAAAGGTATAGCCTTGATCCGGCTTGCTACTTTCCCCATGACCGCGCAGATCTGGAGCAACGATATGATAGTTTGGGGCAAGGTAATCCCCGAGGCTAGACCACACTAGGCTATGGTCTGCTAAGCCATGTAAGAGTAATAAGGGAGTTTGGCCTTGGTTCCATTCTAGGTAAGACAGTTGGATGTCTGGTAAGTCTAAGGTTTGACGTATGGGCATGATGGGATGATTGCCGTTAAGCCATGGTACTGTGATCTTGGATTAATCTTGGGGAGCTAGGAGTGCAAAACCTTACCTTAATGAACCAACGCTATCTAATCAGTTTAGATAGTTGTAAAATGAACAATTTGATCTTGGTATTCATTTTCAAATGATGCCTCAGCTATAAAGATTAGCTGTTGAATAGTTTCACCGATATTTAACTTTGGACTTAGAATAAAAATTCCTGGTACATGTCTACCTTCAGTTAAGTGATCTGCTAAGTGTACAGGCATTGACTTGCGGTTATTAGTTACCAATACGAAGTCATATTCCTCACACCAGCATAGAATTTCAGGGTCTTGTGTACCTTTTGGTGGAGTGGCTGGATCTCCAACAGCTCTAACAACTAAATCAGGTGCTTGCCGACGTAGTTGAATCTGATAGACTGGATTTACATTTTCATCCAGCAGATAATTCAGACTCATAGGTTTTATTCTTGGCTTCTTGTTCCGCTTTTAATTTTCGTAATCGAACTATCCCTGGAGGAGGGTTTAGTTCTTGAGCTTTTTGTTGCTGATGACTCCATTCCAGCCAGTCAGAAATATATTGGCTGACAACTTCTTTGTTGTTTAAGTAGTAAAGAATTGTGGCATAAACTTGCTCCAAGGTAATGGTGTAAAAACAGTTAAGAATTTCTTCGGGAGTACGATTACGATAAATGTACTCATACAGCACATTTTCAATGCCCACTCGCGTTCCTTTGATGCGAATATCATCAGGAGCCATAAAATCAAAATAGTCTTCTATTTTCATTATTTCAAGAATTGGTAATTGCTAATTTTAAAAGCACTGTTGATCCGAATTATCCTCAAAGCACTGACAGGGTTCGCAATCGATTCAGCGCTGCTGCTAATTCCAAGGGGCGGAATTGGACTAAATCCCCTTCAGGAAGGAACGTTAGTACATCCAATCCTTTTTCTTCAATATCTTTCATCACCAGATCTAAAATTTCCGATAGGGTCAATCGTTCATCGATATAATGCTCTTTAGCATAAACAAGAGCCCTGGAAATTCCTCTTAACTGACCTACTTCTACAATCTGCTCAACAGCAGATAAATCAATATTTTCTGCACCAAACCCTACTTCATCTACATCTCGGACTTTCAATTTTACGGCTTTGCGTCCACGACTGGGGTCAATCCCATCGGCTAATGGTACCCGTGGGGTAATAGTGCCAAAGTGTTTCCCGCCTTCAGCGGTGCGTTCGGTAAAGTATTTTTCGGCAATTAACTGAGCCTTTTCGGTGACATCCTGGGGTTGGAAGTTTTCCATGGCAATGACGGTATCGGCTACATCAAAGTAATCTCCACTGCCTCCCATGACTAAAATAGTAGAAACACCATACTCGGTATAGAGCTGTTGGACTTTATCAATAAATGGTGTAATCGGTTCTTTATCTTTAGCAATCAGCTCCTGCATACGGCGATCGCGAATCATAAAGTTAGTTGCTGCTGTGTCTTCGTCTACCAACAGTAACTTGGTACCGGCCTCAAGTGCTTCGATAATATTTGCGGCCTGGGAGGTGCTACCACTAGCATTGGTGGTGGAAAATTTTTCAGTAGAGCGACCTTGAGGTAATTGATTAATAAATGGGGAAATATCTACACCAGAAATCCCCCGACCATCTTCAGCCCGAATCTTGACAGCGGTGGGATTGGTGACTACTAATTCCCGTCCATCTCCAGGAATATGATTGTAAACGCCTAATTCAATGGCTTTGAGCACTGTGGATTTGCCATGATAGCCACCTCCTACAATCAAGGTGATCCCTTCTGGGATTCCCATACCGGTAATTAATCCTCGATTGGGACAAGTGAATGCTACTTGAAGTGTCTGGGGAGATTGAAATGCGATCGCATCCTCTTGTAATGGTTTGTCATCCACCCCACTCGACCGTGGCAAAATGGCACCGTTAGGAATAAAAGCAACTAATTCACGGCTTGCCAGCTGTTGACGCAGCCAATCGGCATCTTCCACTGTTTCTACATGATGCTTAATAGCAGCTGGATCGAGGACTTCATACTTAATGGATTGGTCTATAATATCAGGGATATCTTGGCATAGCATTTCTGCGGCCTGACGCCCAGAAATCCGACGACCACGAGCTGGTAATCCTACCACAAACCGGATTTCTACCCCTTCATCACTCACCAAAGCGGAGGTGCGCTCCAGTACTGATTGCCCGACACGGGTAATGGCAATCAAGCCACTATTCCCGGTACCCCGCCGACAGCTCATTTCCCGAGCTACCCAATCAAATGAGCGAGTTAGATAATCCTCTAGGGCGATGGCTCGGCTGTCAGTGCGATACAGCTCACTGGGGAAACCAGCCACTGACTGGGGTAAGTAAACGCGCACTTGGCTAGGAGAGGCAAAGGGGTCTCCCTGAACCCTGTCAATGACTAGAGTGAAATCTGGAAACTGATAGCTACCCTTGATATCTCTGTAGGATTTGTAGCTGCGATCATCGAGTTGTAGGAGTAACGACTCCAATTGATTGCTAGTTGCCATAATTGCAAGCAGAAAATTGCTTGTTAATTGTCAATGGTTACTATACCAAAGGGAACAGGGAACAGGGAACAGGGAGTAGGGAAAAGGGAACAAAAATTCTCACAATTCCTACACGGATTAGTATAGCCAATTGTCAATTAACAAGGGATTGATGACTTTTGAGTGTTGACTACCCTTATGACTATTGAGTAATGACTTAAGCTATCAGCTATCAGCTAATGCGCTACTTCACAGGCTAGAAGCCTGTGCCACCCAGGCTACTTGAGGTGCTTTTGAATAAAACAGCTAACCATTTGTTTAATCTTAGTGAAGTCACAGGCTGGAAGCCTGTGCCACGAAGCTGACCGCTGACCGCTGAATGCTGACCGCTGAATGCTGACCGCTTAAGTTTACTGACTTGACTGCTCTGATAGATTAACTAGACTTAATTCTTGCAGTGATTTTTCCAGAGCAGCGGTTTCCCAATAGAGCTTAATTGCTCCATGAAAGTTAGGATTTACTGTAATATCATCTATAGTATAGACGTTTACAAATCCAAATTGAATTGCTTTGATTACAGCCTTTCTGGGAATCAATTCAACATATTTTTTCAAGTAACCAGCACTTAGATTCAGCGATACATCAATGCGATGATAATTACCGACATTCACAAACCCAAACATCTTAATATCAATTTCAGATTGTTCATGGAAAACGGCTTGTTGTAGGGTTAAAGCACCAGCTTCAATCAGTTCTTCTATTTGACCGGCGTCTGCCAAGTTTTGCCTAAATAATCCCAGCAGCTTCCCTAAGGTAGCCTCATCTTGATCCTTAAGTACTACTTCTAAGTCTATTCCCAGCTTCTCTTCATTCACAGAGTTTTTGATCAATGCGATCGCACCTTCTCTGAACCCCTGGTCTTGTGGTTGCGTATTCTGGTTGAACAGTAAGCTAGGTTGATCACTGCTTTGCTCACTTCTATCATATCTATCAATTAAGCCAAACTTAAGTAATAGTTTGTCAATACCTAAAATTTGCTTTTGGGCAGCTTGCCATAGCACTGTTCTGAGGTTAGTCCGAAATTCCCCGATTGGATTTAATAACCACCAAGCTTTACGAGACAGAGACTTTTTAGAGAGATGATTACCCTTATTCCATTGATTTTTCAGCTCCTGATCGCTAAGGTAACGGGACTGAAACGGTAAGGAAGAGTCAGGAATAGAGATTAGTAGTTTCCCGGCCTCATAGGTTAAGCCAGGGGTAAAAATTTTATCTATTTTAATTTCAATCTCATGGAGTTGGAAGATACTGGTGGGTTGACCGAGGATGCTTATTTGAAAATATTGGAGAAATTCCCCTACTGCCTCCATTTGTTGTAAGGCTAATTTTTTTCCTGACTTAAAGGGAATATTTTTACCGATTTTTACAGATATCTTGTAAACCTGTTCCAATGGTATAATGTTGCTAATCGAAATTTTTCGACGTTGCAATGACTCTATTACTTCCAGGTCATGGTGTTTAAAAATATTGGCAGCATTCTCCTGAAAAAAAAATCGATATTCTTCGTTGTTTGCTGTTATAGTGCGGTTAGGAGTCATATCAAACCCTGGTGCCTTAACGACTTGTTAATTGAAAGTTGACGATTGAGACTGGTGAATTGAGACTTGTTAATTTAAATTTGACCAACCCCGAAGACTAATACGTATTACAACCGACAATATTTTACCTATAGCATTTATACAGAGATCATGAAGAATCTTGCTGATTTTTGATAAAACCAAAAACTATTCCAAGCTCTTGACTACTGTTCCCTGTTCCCTTTTTCGATCAATCCTATGTTCACAACTCAAATACAAACGCGCTTATTACAAGTGATATTATAATTGATAATTTGATAATTGATAATTTTTGGTTAACGGTTGACAGTTGACGGTAATATACACTCAACTGTGAACAAAAAAGAGTTGCATCAAGACATGGTGATAGTTAAATCGGTATGGGCTTAAAACTGGACACTGAGCATCAACTGGCAATTCAAAACCACGCAGAGAGCACCTATCCTGAAGAGTGCTGCGGTTTACTATTGGGTAAGCACCGGGGTGAGGTGAAAACTCTGGTTGAAGTATTACCCACACCGAACAACTGGGATAGTGAAGCAGCTGATGCCTATGCTACGGTTGAGGGCAAACCTCAGGGAGATTATAGCAGACAGCGCCGATTTAGCATTGCACCTGAGGTGCTACTGCGGGCACAAAAAGACGCACGCGATCGCAATCTGGATATAATCGGGATCTATCACTCTCATCCGGATCACCCAGCGGTACCTTCAGAATTTGATCGTGCGATCGCTTGGCAGCAATACTCGTATATTATTGTTGCCGTTGAGGAAGGTAAAGCGTGTGACTTCAGAAGTTGGAGCCTGGATGAACACCACCAGTTCCAGCCAGAAGAAACTATCATTATCAAAGGTTAACTGCTGAGTCTTACCGCTTCCAACCCAACATGCCATGTTAAATCCCAATCTAGATGAAATCCAATTAAGTAAAGACGAATACGAACGTTACTCCCGACACCTGATTTTGCCAGAAGTTGGGTTAGATGGACAAAAACGCCTCAAAGCTGCCAGTGTCCTATGTATAGGTAGTGGTGGATTAGGTTCACCCCTATTGCTCTATCTTGCTGCTGCTGGAATTGGAAACCTAGGTCTAGTCGATTTCGATGTTGTAGATAGTTCTAACCTCCAACGTCAGGTAATTCACGGGACGTCGTGGGTAGGTAAACCGAAAATTCAGTCGGCCAAAGAGCGGATTCTAGAAATCAACCCTCACTGTCAGGTAGACCTCTACGAAACCCTGCTGAATTCCGAGAATGCCTTGGAAATCATGGCACCCTATGATATTATCGTCGATGGTACCGATAACTTTCCCACCCGTTACCTAGTCAATGATGCGTGTGTACTTCTGAATAAGCCAAATGTCTATGGCTCTATTTTCCGGTTTGAGGGACAGGCGACAGTGTTTAATTACGAAGGTGGTCCCAACTACCGCGACTTGTTCCCTGAGCCCCCACCACCAGGAATGGTACCTTCCTGTGCAGAAGGAGGGGTTTTGGGCATTCTGCCAGGAATTATTGGCGTGATCCAAGCAACGGAAACGGTCAAAATTATTTTAGGCAAGGGCGATACCCTCAGTGGACGTTTGTTGCTATACAACTCTTTAAATATGACTTTCCGGGAATTGAAACTGGGACTCAATCCAGAACGACCGGTCATTGAGAAGTTGATTGACTATCAACAATTCTGTGGCATTCCCCAAGCTAAAGAAGAGGAAGCCAAACGCCAGATGGATATCAAAGAGATGAATGTCCAGGAGCTCAAGGAACTCATGGATAGTGGTGCGGATGATTTTGTTTTAATTGATGTCCGCAATCCCCATGAGTATGAGATTGCTAAGATTTCTGGCTCAGTTCTAGTGCCATTACCGGATATTGAACAGGGTTCTGGTGTAGCAAAAGTTAAGGAGCTGGTTAATGGTCATCGCTTGATTGCCCATTGCAAGAAGGGAGGTCGCTCAGCGAAAGCCTTGGGAATTTTGAAAGAGGCTGGTATTGAAGGGATTAATGTCAAAGGAGGTATTACTGCCTGGAGTCAGGAAATTGATTCATCAGTACCGCAATACTAACTAAATATATAGCAATTATGGTGAACCAGTCAGGGACATTGCTTATCCTTTTAAGGCAAAAGGCAAAAGGCAAAAGGCAAAAGGCAAAAGGCAAAAGGCAATAGTCAAGAAGGTTTTAACCAGGGAACAGAACTATGTCTTAACCTTGTCTTGGACTGCTATAGGAACTGGATCTGGCCACGGTAACGGGAATTCCATTAGTTGTATTTGGTGCGATCGCAGATGAGTTTGCGATCGCTATTTTATTTACTGGTCACCAATGCTGCTAATTCTGTAGATACTGTCTGATCTCAAAGTATAGTTCAGCACTGATCTCAAAGTTGATCCCTGTCTTGATGCAGTCGCTCATGGGGGAAACCCCCAAGACCGCGCTGCATCGCTGCTCCCTACTCCCTGCTCCCTACTCCCTAAAACCCAGGAATTTATACCTTACCCCATTGAAAAGTGCTATGAATGCTCGATGCGAGTACCCAAAACCTTGAGGAATTCTGCTAGCCACCGGGGATGAGCAGGCCAAGCGGGAGCTGTTACTAAATTACCGTCTACTATTGCTTGATCTACTGGAATGTCAGCATAGGTTCCACCAGCACGGGTAACATCGGGACCACAGGCTGGATAAGCGGAACATTTTTTACCTTGGATTACATCTGCTGCTGCCAACAATTGAGCACCATGACAAATTGCTGCGATTGGTTTGTTCGCTTGGGCAAAGTGCTGCACGATTTTGATCACATCTTGATTGAGGCGGATGTATTCTGGTGCTCTTCCCCCTGGAATCACTAGGGCATCATAATCTTCAGGATTGATCCCATCAAAGGTGGCATTGAGGGTGAAGTTGTGACCAGGCTTCTCAGTGTAAGTCTGGTCTCCTTCAAAGTCATGAACCGCTGTACGAACAATGTCCCCAGCTTTTTTGTCAGGACAAACAGCATCAACGGTATGTCCTACCATCTGCAACCCTTGGAAGGGGACCATCACTTCGTAGTCTTCTACAAAGTCACCTACGAGCATTAAGATTTGCTTTCCTGCCATGTTATCACTCCTGTGGTTTGAATCGGAATTCCTCTTGAGCAATCCTAATCTATCAAGCTTCTGAGGTTGTTTGCGTAGCGTGGCCTTTTGGCCAAGGTTGTCTGTCAGAATGAAGAATGAAGAATGAAGAATGAAGAATGAAGAATGCAGAATGAAGAATGAAGAATGAAGAATGCAGAATGCAGAATCTATAATTCTAAATTCTAAATTCTAAATTCTTAATTCTAAATTCTAAATTCTAAATTCTAAATTCTAAATTCTTAATTCAAAAATTGGGATTTAGTGCTCCAACCAAACCGCTAAATCCGTTGCGGTATTAAAATCCAACAACGCTTCACTCAATTCCTCTAATCGAGTAATGGATAATCCCTCAATCTGTTGTTGGAGCACAGGGTCAAGTAAACCTAACCTCAGGGTTAGCAAACGCATCACAATTAATACTGCTTCCTCCTGCTTTCCTCGCTGGAGTCCCTTTTGGACTCCCTTTTGGATAATATCTTGATAGGTAACTGATTCTTCCATAACTTCCTCTAATAACAATCGACGGACTAAATCTTTGTCAAACCGTAAACCAGCCAGTACATCCACACAGGCTGCTAGGTTTCCCCGTAATGGTTTTTCTTCAATTTTATCCACTTGGGCAACCACTTGCTCTAACAATCGATTCGGGCTATTACTCCTAGCTAGAGTTGCCAAGGGTAACAGAGCTCGATTGGCTAACAGTGGTTGAGGGTCTTGCTCCCACAGACGAATTACTCGATAACGATGCCAGGTGTTAGTATCCCTAAACTCATTAGTAAATACCATCTGTGAGGTCGTAGATTTTAGGAAAATCACGACCTGGTCAATGGGACATCGGTATTTACGTTGTAATCTGACCCAATAGTCTAACATCCGAAATGGTAGTGGTGGCTCAGATTGGGGTAGGGTTTGAAATTCTAGGTGCAGAATTTGGTTAGTACTTTGGAGTACACTCAGAGCATCAGCTTGAATTGGTTCAGCACTTAATTCGGTTTTAAGTACCTGAATATCGCGAGGTTCTTCACCCAATAGCCAATGAAAAAACTCCGATGGGTATTCTTCGGCTAAGTATTTAGCGATGCAGCGCGGTCTTGGGGGTTTCCCCCATGAGCGACTGCATCAAGACACAGATATTATCGTAAGCCAATGCAAATTGTTTAAAGTTAACACTATCTCAGATAGTGTAGTGAATCTGAACTAGAAAATTGATCGCACCTGGATCTTGTTTATGGAGTCAAGTTATGCTAACCGAGCAATTCTGATTGAGATAAGATCTAAAAAAGACCTGATTAGATCAGGTCTTTTCAAAATCATCTTCCCACCAAAAATCCTGGTGAAAACTAACAGTTCAATGTCAGCCGTGCTCCAACCAAACCGCTAAATCCGTTGCGGTCTTAAAATCCAACAACGCTTCACTCAATTCCTCCAATCGAGTAATGGATAATCCCTCAATCCGCTGTTGGAGCACAGGGTCAAGTAAACCTAACCTCAGGGTTAGCAAACGCATCACAATTAATACCGCTTCCTCCTGCTTTCCTCGCTGGAGTCCCTTTTGGACTCCCTTTTGGATAATATCTTGATAGGTAACTGATTCTTCCATAACTTCCTCTAATAACAATCGACGGACTAAATCTTTGTCAAACCGTA
>NZ_JAAHHU010000204.1:0-9184 GCF_010672095.1 Moorena sp. SIO3I6
TGGCTAGCGCTAGTGAAGATAAAACGGTGAAACTCTGGAATTTAGATGGCTCCTTGCTTGACACTCTAGAAGGACACCAGGATCAGGTTTGGGGAGTTAGTTTTAGTCCCGATAGTAAGTTAATTGCCTCTGCTAGTGCTGACAAAACCGTTAAACTCTGGCATTTAGACGGCACCTTGTTGAAGACCTTAGAGGGGCACCAGGATCAGGTTTGGGGAGTCAGTTTTAGCCCAGACAGCAAACAGATTGCCTCTGCTAGTAATGATGGAACGGTAAAACTCTGGAATCGCAATGGTAAGTTGCTCAAAACCTTAGAAGGGGATAATCAAGAGCATAATGATGCTGTCAATTGGGTTAGTTTCAGTCCAGACGGCGAAATGATTGCTTCTGCTAGTAGTGATGGTACCGTAAAACTCTGGAATCGAGATGGCAAGTTGCTCAAAACCTTAGAAGGGCATAATGGTGCCGTGAATTGGGTTAGTTTTAGTCCTGATGGAACCTTAATCGCATCTGCGAGTAGTGATACAACGGTTAATCTTTGGAGTCGGGATGGACATTTAATTAATACCTTTAAGGGACACAACGATTCGGTGTTTGGAGTTAGTTTTAGTCCCGATGGCAAATGGCTAGCCTCTGCTAGTAAAGACAAAACCGTGATTTTGTGGAATTTGGATGTGGATTATTTGCTAAGGCGGGGTTGTGCTTGGTTGTACGATTATTGGCATCATAACCGTGATGCTCAGAGGGATCAGCTTTGTGGATTTTAACTATAGCAAGGGAGTCGGGAGTCGGGAGTAGGGAGTCGGGAGTAGGGAGTAGGGAATCGGGAGTAGCGCTATACTTTATTAACTATTGGCTATTGCCTATTGGCTATTGGCTATTGCCTATTGCCTATTGCCTATTGCCTGTTCCCTGTTCCCTATTCCCTATTCCCTAAAATCAAAAAATTGTGTACCTCAACCCATTGACAATTACTATCTATGGAAACTCAATCTGATTCAAACCTAACTGATTCAAACTTAAGTAAAATAGCTTCTGGAGAAACCTGGAACTATGAAGCGACGGTGGCTAAAGTTGAAACCATTATTAGGAAAATAGAAACGGGAGAACTAGAATTAGCAGAGGTGTTTGATCAGTTCTCCGCTGCTGTCGAATATCTCCATCAATGTGAGGATTTTCTGGCTAAGCGACAGCAACAGATGGATTTGTTGATTGAGACGCTGACTAATGATTCTGATTTTTAATAGTAATGTTAAGCGAACAGCTATCAGCAATCAGCTGTCAGCTTGTGAATAAAAGAGGTAAGCATGGGTTTAATAGTCACAGGCTAGAAGCCTGTTCCACAAACTAGAAGCCTGTTCCACAAAGCTGACCGCTGACCGCTGACCGCTGACCGCTGACATCAGCCCATCCCTTGAATACCAACATGTCCAGCAAAGGCATACCAATCTTCACTAAAGCCTTTGAATTCCAGATCTTTCAGGGTAAATTTTACGTGATTCTCCTCCACAGTAAACTTAACCGTATTATCAGCATTAGGTTGATCTGTCACAATCACCAATTCAGTGCCTGCTGGAATTTCCTGCTTTGATGCTTCATTCAACATACTAGATTGAATAGGAGCTCGCTTAATTACCGTATCTTGATTAAATAAAAGGTTAAGTAAAACGGGTTGATTGACTAAGGTATTCTGATAAATAGGAATGTTTAAAGCAGTCTGATCGTTTTGTTTAGACACTACATTACTAACAGTTTCTACCGGTTGCAGACTCTCCATCATAATTGCAACATGGTCTTCAAAGGCATACCAATCACCACTGAAACCCTTAAAAGCAATATCTTTTAAACCCAGTTTAATGTGATTGCCAGATTCCTGACCATAATAGCGAAGTACTAATAGATTACCTGCTGGTACCATCTGACGTTTATTATCAGGCAATTGCGACGATTGAATCGGCTCTTGCTTGAGATAGCTATCTTGTTTAAACAGAATTCTTAATACATTTGCCATGACACTGTTTTTACTTGGGTAAGCTAAAAATCAAACTTTTAGAATTAAGAATGTAGAATTAAGAATGTAGAATTAAGAATTAAGAATGTAGAATTCACCATTCTGCCTTCTGCCTTCACCATTCTGCCTTCACCATTCTTCATGGTCCATTATAAATTATCAATTCACCATTCACCATTCACCATTCACCATTCACCATTCACCATTCTTCATTCACCATTCACCATTCACCATTCTTCATTCACCATTCACCATTCTTCATTCTTCATTCTTCATTCTTCATTCTTCATTCTTCATTCTTCATTCTAAATTCTTCATTCTAAATTCTTCATTCAACTAATACTACCCCGTTTACGAGCTTCCTTATAAGATATTCCCACATTCTTGACACCTGCCCGAATCATTTGTTGTTCAAGCAAAGCAAAGAAGCGATTCCGGTCACCGGCCTTTATCACCGCCTGATTATGAGCTTCAGACACAGCAATGGGATAACCATATCCTTTATAGACCTGCCCCAGCATTAAACTCAAGGCTTGATTGAGCAATGCCGAATTTTGGGCTACCCATTCTGGCATCTCGATACGAGCAATTTCTGTGCCAACATGGACATAACAGAAATAGATCCGATGATGGTCGTATAAATCCAGAATCCGTGCGGAACTCTGAAATAGAGGGCTACGCTGTCCTGGTTTCAATAAACTTGCCCAGAGAGTGGTATCCCGGAGGGGGTCAATCACCTGACAGGGCAACTTGTCGGTTAGATTACCACATTGGGTGATACATTTTGGTGTTTCATAGGGACAAGCTGGTAATCTGAGGAAATTAACCATTTCCACACTACGAGAAGCACTCAGGTAGCCGATCAGGGGTACATTAACAGAACGCAACTGCTCCCAAGCTGTTAGAATCGGAGGCAATATGCGATCGCGTGCTTCCCCTGGCATCCCATCAAGAAACCAGTAAATTAGGGAACCATCTACTATCGCTAGATTGGGGGTATCCCTGTGGGGAGCTGGTGGTTTCACCCAACGGCAAGCCATTTCTGCTAACATCGATACCTCGGAAATCGTGCGCCGATGCCCCATCCACTCCTGCGTGCGAATCCCCCACTGACGAGAAATATATAAGTCTTCCGGTCGGTAGAACACTTCGGGCATACTATCCAACAGAGGATACAGACTTTGTCCATAGTGCAACATTACCCGACCCACATTAATCACATAACAGTAGAGGATTTCGTGGTGAGACGGGGCAATTTGAGACCCATCGGTGGCGAAAACACTATGGCTTTCAGGGGGAATACTGATATCAACACAAGTATCTAGAGGTTCGGCAGGTGTTGCCGCCGTGAAGATCATGCGATCGCGCCATTCTTGATGAGACTTGAGCAAACTCTCTTGTTGTGTTTTAGCCTTTGCCAGTAATTGTTCAGCCCGTTCTAAGCGTTGGCGAGACGCCACCGCCTCTAGTCTCAGGTGCTTACTAATACCAGGAATTTGTCCTGCCAGTTTTGCCAGATCAAGCATGGAGAGCTCATCATTAGATTTACTGTAGATTTACGAATTTCAAACTAGTTATCTGTAACACAGGTTTTTTGTGATCCTAAACGACTCATTAAGTGATCCTAAACGACTCATTCAGTTATCCTAAACAAACACAGATAAATAAACACAATTGTATACATCAGGCTCCAATAACAAACCTGATCCTATACATCAGCCTCAGATCACAAACACGATTGCATACATTACCTTTTCATACTGACAGTATCCATGTCCGTAATTTCGTCAGTAATTTCTAGGAGGTAAGATTTTATGAAGAATCGCCAGTTAATCAAGTCCTTGTCCCTGGCATCTGCAGCAGTCATTGGTGGTAACGCCCCAGCTCAAGCCATAGACTTCGACTTCAGCTATCAACCAGGGACTTCATCCCCATCCGTCGCAGGAATGGGGTATCCTTTGCACAACATAGTTGGTTGTTATCTCCATGGGCGTAACTTTCCCGCGCACCGAACGCGCCCCGCGTGGCCTATGGCCAGGGTAGCTGAGTAGGGTCAATACCCAGTTTTTTTGAGACCCTTACTTTTTATATTAACACTATTTGAGACGGAATATTCATCCCCGACCTAATTCGACGGGGTATTCTTTTCCCTCTCAAACTCTCCCACTCTGATAAAACGAATGCGATGCTCAGCATTGAGCCGCTACGCGATTGGCCTATGGCCACGCTAAAAGCGATCGCATACATCAGCCTGGCATACTCAAAGCATAGATTTACCATAATAAAGTTAAAATTATCCTTAATTTTCGGTTACCAATGTCATTTTATCCAGCCACCGTAGTCTAGAGAATTTACCAATAGATTATGAAAACCAGCCCTCTATAATTTTCTATGATTTTTGAATATTTTGATGACATAACTAGTTTAGTTATATAGGAAAGGGAACAGCGGATCTGGGAACAGGGAGTAGGGAGTAGGGAGTAGGGAGTAGGGAGTAGGGAGTAGGGAGTAGGGACTTCGGAGCAGCGATGCAGACTGGTCTTGGGGGTTTCCAAGTCACTTGCTCATCTGACTTTTCACACTCCCCACACTTCCCACAATTCCCACACTTCCCCTGAATAGTTTAGGGACATAAAAGTTTTAGTTGCGTCTGTTTTTAAGCATAAATTATTGGCAGAATAACTTTCCTTTTACCTATACTTTTGAATAAATACAGCATTTCCCAATAGATCATAAAACCAAATGCTGATTTGTGATCACACCTCTGACACTTCCCGCGCCCACTCCCCGCGCCCCCGCCCCACACTATTCCCTGTTCCCTATTCCCTGTTCCCTGTTCCCGATTCCCTAATTATGACATTCATATTAAACTCTCATAATGTTTTTGACTATCTAGCTGCTCGTGGTTTATGCAATCCTTCCGAGCAAGCTCTCAGTAAAATTGAGCCACTGGAAGCCAAGAATTTTAACTTATTGCTGACCTTTCCAGATGGTAATAAGCTGCTCGTAAAGCAGGAGCGACATAACCAGGAAGGGAAAGCCGCTGGTGAGTTTTTGAATGAATGGCGAATTCAAGAATTCTTACAGAAATTTCCAGAACTTGCTAACCTCCGCTCTTTGATACCAGAGGTGCTGCATTTTGATGGTGAGAATTCCATTATGGTTTTCCGCTATCTCGATGACTATCGGGATTTAATGGATTTCTACGCCAAGGAAAATATCTTTCCTCCAGACGTTGCTGGCACCATCGGCACCCTTTTAGGAAAAATCCATCATCATACATTTAATCGTAAAGACTATCAAGATTTTTTTGGTACCGAAAACGATAATCAAACCACTGACCAAGTGCCTAGATTAGTTAATAGTTTAGAACGAATTGGTCCAGAAATCTTTGGTGCGGTACCTGCTGACGGGCTGAAATTCTTTGCCCTTTATCAACGATACGATAGTTTAGGGCAAGCGATCGCACAACTAGGCAATGCTTTTGCCCCCTGCTGTCTGACCCACAATGACCTAAAGCTAAATAATATCCTTCTGCACCAAGATTGGGAGCATCAGAGTACCAGCATTGTCAGACTAATTGATTGGGAGCGCTGTAGTTGGGGAGACCCAGGGTTTGATTTAGGAACACTGATCAGTAGCTATGTGCAAATCTGGCTGAGTAGCCTGGTTATCAGTAAATCTTTAAGTATTGAAGAATCCCTAGGTTTAGCCATGACCCCCTTGGAACAGCTCCAGCCTTCCATTGCTGCCCTAACCAAAGGGTATTTTGAAACCTTTCCAGAAATTTTAGAACACCGACCTGATTTCTTGCGGACAGTAGTGCAATTTACAGGTTTTGGTTTGATTCAACGAATTCGGGCGATGATTGAGTACCAAAAATCCTTTGGTAATGCTGGGATTGCCATGCTTCAGGTTGCCAAGACCTTGTTGTGTCGTCCAGAACAATCCATGCCCACGATTTTTGGCCCTGCTATTGCTGAATTAATCCAACTCAGTCCTTCCGCTGTTTAAGACATAGCATTTCCAATAACATCAAAAACTCTTCAAAGGTCTTTCCTACTGTTCCCTGTTCCCTACTCCCTACTCCCTACTCCCTACTCCCTACCAAACTATGATCCAACTACTTGATTCTAAACAAATTAAACCATCCCCCATCGCCAATCAGCAATTACTAGATGTTCTAGACGATATTGTTAACAAAGTAAAAATCCAATCAGACTTCTCTATTCACCATTCAGATTACAAACCGTTGGAAATTCCAGCCGAAGCTGTGGAACGTTTTCAACGGATGCCCGAGGATATGCAGCAAAAATATATCAGTCTGCAACTGCGGAGTTTTCTATATGGTATTTATTACAACGGTTCAATGCGAAATGCTCTCGCACCGGAAGCAGATACGGAAGCTGCGCCACTAGACCTGGAGAACAATACCATCCTAGGAGTAGATGTGGGATTTTATCAGCGACTGCACCACAGCAATAGTGGCAAAGGCTACTTTGACCCTGGTTGGTCTGTTCTCAGAGAAGAAAGTGATGGCACTTTGGCTGTGACTAAGGGAGGATTGAGGCTGCATATTGAACGGGAGCAGCATCTACAAGCATCCCAGCAATCTGCCACCGTCGGGGATTCAGTAGCAATCCGTATGCCTAAGAATTTGGTGCAAAATGGCTTTTATATGGCCGTTGGCAATCTAGAAGCAAATCGTCCGCACACAGACCAGTCAGTGACTGTGCGAATTTACTTCAACTTGACTCCTGAGGGTGCAGTTGCCGTAATGGGTAGCTTAACCCAACAGCTGAACGACATGGAAATTCCGTTCCACTTTAAAGTTTTGTACAATCCCAAGGACTACGAACGGCACGATTCGGGGGTACTCTACTTTGATAAGTGTCACTATGACGCTGTTGAGGGAGTTTTAAAGACTATTTATACAGAGCACCAATCCCATTTTCAGCCAGAGGTGCCCCTATTTACCATGGAGCTAGCACCAGGATTGGGGTTAGCAGAAGAACCAGACCAAAAATTTGCCGAACAGGAAAGCTTTGGCATGAATCGCTGTCAGATTGTCGCCAATGGCTTGTTAGAAGCTTGGCATCAAGGGGATGATTCCACCGAAGGAAAGATGAAGGCTATCCTTGGGCAATTTTCTAGGCTGGGGATTGACTTGGAGCGTGTTTATCTCAATGCCAATTCTGAAGATATTTATCAGTGTTTAGATATATAGCACGTAAGCATTCAGCCGTCAGCTATCAGCTATCAGCTATCAGCGATTAGCGCATCCCAGCGTCGAAGCCTGTGCCACGCACGCTACTTGAGGTGCTAGCAGGCGCTTTAACTGCACGGGGTCGGATGAGTAAAACGAGCAGGGATTTTCAACCAGCCGTACCAGCACCCCCGGTGCTTGTTTACTACCTCCCGTTGATTAGCTGACGGCTGATAGCTGAATGCTTAGGTATAAATATTGCCTAAGCTTCTGATTAGGGAGTCAGTCGATGTTTAGGATACCAGCTTCAAGGTGATGGAAACCTTTGGAACTGCGTCAGAAAATATCAATGGCTTGGAAGCGATCGCAAACTACTCTGGAATTGTGGATGCTGGGTTTGAGTTAATCCCCGTCGAACCTCGCGAACTGGATACGATCGGAGCCGATGCCGTTATTTTATTAATTTAGTTACAATCTCAAAATAGTTACTTATTAACCTACAACAAAAGTGCCTTAGCTAATTGAGAAGTGCTAGAACCTAATCTTAGTCTTTTAGTCCAAGAGTAGTCTTGGGCTATTTTTTATGGTTTTTATCAGCTCCAATAGTTTTGTGGACATAACTGTTTTAGTTTAGTTCCTTAGACATACAGCGTTTTTCATAACTATCAGGTACACAGAATTTTCCCCCTATTCCCTGTTCCCTGTTCCCTGTTCCCTTTTTCTATAAGTCCCAAAATAAAAAAAAATAGCCGTAGAAATACTATCCACGGCTATTTCAATTTTTTATGTCACAAAATTAGCAAACCTAACCTGCTCTGATCTGATTGGCCAAAGGCTATGCTACAGAAGCAGACCAAAACCTTGGCCAGGGGGGAAATCCCCCCAAACGTTTAAGGTGTTATGGCAACAACCAATACTTGGTTATTGTAGTGATCACTTCCCCTGGAACATCAGTGGGTTCCAGAGGGGTCCATTCCGCAATTTCTGCATAGCCTAGGGAGTAAAGCATCTGCATACTATAGATGACTGATTGACGAGAACCTTTGAGAGTGTGCTGAGCAGGTTGTTTCTTGAAGTTTTGGCTGAATTGTTGTGACATAACTCAGAATTTAATTTTGTTTACACTGATTATTTTAATGATTATAGTTATTGTTGTCAATGGTTTTAAAAAAGTTTTTTTTGGGAAGTTTTAGGGTTAATAAAAAGGTCAGCGATTAGCGCTACGCGCACGCTACTTGAGGTGCTATCAGCTATCAGCTATCAGCTAATGCGCTACGGGCACCTTTGAAGAAAATCGTAAGCATTCAGCTATCAGCTATCAGCGATTAGCGCTACGCGCACGCTACTTGAGGTGCTATCAGCTATCAGCTATCAGTTATGAGCTATTAGCTATCAGCTATCAGCATTAAGCTTATGCCCTAGGCGCACGCTGCATTAGGTTGAAGGCTGACGGCTGACGGCTGACGGCTGACGGCTGAATACTTACATAAAATCAGCTCACCACTGACCACTGACGGCTGACGGCTGAATACTTACAAAAAAGTAAGCATTTGTGCGTCAGCTTTTTATCGTTTTTATCAGCTCCACTAGTTTTGTTGACATAATTGTTTTAGTTGATTCCCTAAATTAGAGATATAACAATTGTCTCTCCTATGAGGTACACAAGATTTTTTCCCTGCTCCCGTCTTGATGCAGTCGCTCATGGGGGTTTCCCCCAAGACCGCGCTGCATCGCTGCTCCCTGCTCCCGAGGGGTGCATGTCAGTTTTGTTAATCCCTGATTCAGATCCCCCATTATCCCCCTTAATAAGGGGGACTTTTCAATCTAATTCCCCCCTTTTTTAAGCTATGCTTTATAAACATATTTCTTTACAAAAAACTTGACAAATTTTAGGAATTATGAATAGGAAATAAATAGGGCTGGCTGCATGAAGGCAGAAGGCATACCCGACAAGGCTTTCAAGCCTT
>NZ_JAAHHU010000205.1:0-9167 GCF_010672095.1 Moorena sp. SIO3I6
GCTTGAAAGCCTTGTCGGGTATGCCTTCTGCCTTCATGCAGCCAGCCCTATTTATTTCCTATTCATAATTCCTAAAATTTGTCAAGTTTTTTGTAAAGAAATATGTTTATAAAGCATAGCTTACTAAGGGGGGTTAGGGGGGATTTCTGCTCCCTGACTAAAAAATAGACAAGTTAAATGAGCAACAGCTTACCAAAATTGATCAATGCAGGTAGGGTATTTTTCTCCCAGCTAATAATTACTAACCACCAGCGGTGTTTTCAGGATTGACTAACCTGTATTTCATACTACTCTGAAGAAAAAATATCCTGACTTGACTTAGAGCCTACAGAATGTCGTATAGGAGAGTTTTGTACCTACTCTTCGAGAAGGCAACGCCAAAGCCCCGTAAGCTATCAGCTAATGCGCTACCTCAAGCGCGTCGTTCGCACAGCGTGGCCAAACGCGCCCCGCGTGGCCTAAAGGCCAAGGCCAAAGCCTGTGCCACCCACGCTACTTGAGGTTCTGATCGGGAAAGTTCCAGGGTCTAAAGCGCGACTGCATCAAGAAAAGAGCTAAGCATTCGTTTAATCTCTGTTAAATCAGCTGATAGCACCTCAAGTAGCACCATCTGTAGCGCATTAGCTGAATGCTGACCTCTCAACTACCTGACAATACTGACCTTTGAGCTATTGGAGTTGCCCCGTGTTTCGCAAGACAGTCCTACTACTTTCCATCTCTCTATGGAGCGTTAATTCACTAATTTGTTCTAAACCAGTCAGTGCCGAAATTCCCTTAACTAGTGCTGTGCTACAGAAGCTACGTAACCGAGTGCGATTGATTCCTCAAAATCAGTCAGCTCGACCAGCCCGTCCATCTGATGCCATGACGATAGGAGATGCACTGGTAACAGCTCGCTCCTCCATGGCTCAACTGCGCTTCAATGATGGTTCCCTAGCCCGACAAGGAGAGTTAGCTGTCTTTCGATTTATACCTAGAAGTCGTACCTTTGAGCTATCTAATGGCACACTACTGCTGTTAATTCCTCCAGATCGGGGTAAAACTCGAGTGCGTACACCCAATGCCGTGGCTGGGATTAGGGGGTCAGCTCTGTTCATGCGATATATATCTGATACCAATACAACAATTGTTGGAGCTCTGACCAATAGCGGTATTGTGGTCTATAATCGCACTCGTTCTCAAGTTCAGGAATTAAAAGCTGGGCAGATCGTGGTTATAACCGAGGATCAAATTGAGCAGGTTTATGAATTTGACCTCAGAGAGTTTTATGAAACCAGTGAATTAGTCAAAGGGCTGAATTTGACCCAGACAGGACCGGCGGATAGTCCAGATCAAGCTTTGGATTTAGTGCGAGGGGAAATTGCAGATGCTCTAGAGGCGCAAGTTCCTATTATTGGCAACAACATAATTGTTAATCCTACTTTCATTCGTCTTCGGGGGAGTGAATCGGACGAGTTTCCCAGTGCTGATTTTAGTGTGATTGATGGTGGTGTTGATGTCTTCGATCAAGATGTGGGTTCTGAGAATTCCAATGCCGATATCACTGATCAGGTTAACCAGTTAGATATCAGGTCTACCTTGGAAACCGGTGAGTTTCTTAACACTGAGCAGGAGGATGAAACTGTTGAACTGGATCCCGAAGACGTTGACAAACCACTAGAGCCGGAACCAGAACCAGAACCAGAACCCGAGCCCGAGCCGGAACCGGAACCTGAGCCGGAACCAGAACCAGAACCAGAACCGGAACCGGAACCGGAACCGGAACCTGAGCCTGAGCCCGAGCCCGAGCCCGAGCCAGAACCGGAACCGGAGCCGGAGCGTGAGCGTGAACCGGAAATTCCTGTTCAGCTACCGGATCAAGGTCAAGGAGTAGAGGATGACTTCCCTGGTCAAGGTCAAGGAGTAGAGGATGGCTTCCCTGGTCAAGGTCAAGGAGTAGAGGATGGCTTCCCTGGTCGAGGTCAAGGAGTAGAGGATGGCTTCCCTGGTCAAGGTCAAGGAGTAGAGGATGGCTTCCCTGGTCAAGGTCAAGGAGTAGAGGATGGCTTCCCTGGTCAAGGTCAAGGAGTAGAGGATGGCTTCCCTGGTTGAGGAAATCCCTGAGCTTATCAGGTTAGTTGTAGTGCTTGAATTTATTCAAGAAAAGCCGTCTTAGTCATTAGTTTTTTGTCAGCAACAGAGTGGTCTGATTATCAATCAGAGCAGGTTTACCATCACTGGTATGGCAGCTAAATGACTCAAAATAGCGACGAACTGGGGTAGGAAACTCAGGAAAGTTGAATACAGCATCACCATCAGCAATATTAGCCCAGAAGTAGCGTAGACTCGGAGCAAGTTTCTGGGCATCTGGTAACGGTAAATTTAAGGGGGGAGAAGTCAGGAGTTTCACCATGAATGGATAAGAGCGATCGCTCATCCATTCTCTAGATATCTGGGGTAGGTTTTCCCAACCAGGGACTGACTCCACTCGATGAGATTCAATTTGTAACCATCTTTTTCCTTGATTATCGGTACACAACTGCAATATCCGGTAGGGGTGAGGATAGCTAACTAATGAACCTGTGGTGATTTCGTAGACTCCCTCTTGATAGGCGATATCCTGTACATGCAAGTGACCTGTAAAGAGTAGATTGACCCCAGCAGTTTTGAGAATATTGTGTAATATTGGACCATTTTCCAAGATATACCGATGTCCCAAGGAATGGTTAGCTTGATCGGGCAAATGCTCGATCACATTGTGATGCACCATCACCAGCACCAATTTATCCTGGCACTGGGAAAGCACTTGCTCAAGCCAGATCAGCTGTTGCTGATCAAGACGCCCTACCTGTTTACCACCGGTATCGAACTGGTTAGAATTTAACCCAATCAGCTGTACTCCAGGCAAAACTTCACAGGTATAGTACAACTGCTCGGGATTTTCATAACCAAATTGGCGATAGTAGTAAGGAAATTCCTTTAGTCCAATCGAGTGTTCATTGGGTAAGATATTGGGGACATCATGATTTCCAGGTACGACGTACACTGGAAAAGGCAACTGGCTCAATCGCTTTTGTAACCAGGCATGATTGTCTGGTTCACCATGCTGGGTTAAGTCTCCTGGTAGGAGGAGGAAATCCAAGGCTTTCTGCTCTAAATCCTCCAGAATCCTTTCTAGGACTGGAATACTAACTTCTACCAAATGAAACCGATTGGGATGATCCCAGATGGTTTGGGGTAACCCGATATGTAGGTCACTTACCACGGCAAAGCGAAAATTTAAACTCATAGCTAAAACTTTTCTTGATTAAACCCTAGATTAATTATTATTAAAATTATCGCTCATGACGTTTGCTGTTATACCATTACAACTCCTTGTTTAGGTTACATTTAACTGCTCACCTAAACAATAATGGATAATCTTTAATTTAGCCTGACATAATTAGGCTTTAGTCTATAAAAAACTTTAAAGATTACATTTAGGATAAATACAGATGAGTCGGAATTGCCTTCATTGAGGTGCGACCCAAGGGCGATTTACTCGCCCGCTTAAGGCGCGCACCTAGATATCACATTTACAACTAGATTAGGGATATAACCCCTAATCCCTGATCCCCCATCCCCTGAGTAAAGTAAGGAGGTGCTAAGGTTGGCTAGAGTCCGAGTGCGACAACACGTTAATCCACTTAGCAAGCAATATCAGATGCCGGTGAGTCCTCCGGATTGGAATCAAGTTTATGCCCAAACGGCTCTTCCATTACATCTGGATATTGGCTGCGGGAGAGGGGAATTTTTATTGCAGATGGCAACACAACAACCCCACTGGAATTTTTTGGGGTTAGAAATTCGGGAACCATTGGTAAAACAAGCCAACAGTAAGGTGGTGGATTTAGGGTTGAGCAATCTCCTATTTTTGTTCTGTAATGCTAATAGTTCTATAGATTCACTCTTTAGCTCTTGGCACCCTGGTGCCTTGCAGCGCGTCACTATTCAATTTCCTGATCCTTGGTTCAAGAAGCGACAAGCCAAACGACGTATAGTGCAGCCCACCTTGGTTGATACTCTAGGGGCTTATTTGACCAGTGGAGGGGAGGTCTTTCTACAATCCGATGTGGAGGAAGTGGCAGTGGAAATGCGATCGCGTTTCGATGCTCATCCAGTCTTCTACCGGCCAGAGACTGCTTGGCTGCCAACCAACCCCCTGCCAGTGGCTACTGAACGGGAAATTTCCACCCTCGCTCGTGGTGAACCTGTGTACCGAATGTTGTTCTTTCGCCGTGATGATGTTTAAGGAATCGTGGAGTAGGAACACTGGTAGCCAAACCGCCTTCTGATTCAATCAGATCAGCGGGCTACTGGTCTGTATGCTCCTGCCCAATTTGCTTCTCCCCTATGGTTCGCTCTACCTAATTAAAGCATGAATAACCATCAAGCTGAGGCAACTCAGGCAGAAATTATGGTTGTGGATGACACACCAACCAATTTGCAGCTGCTATCTTCCATCCTGATTGAGGAAGGCTATCAGGTTAGGAGCATGATCGATGGACTACTTGCCTTGGAATCAGCATTGTCTGATCCACCGGATTTGATTTTACTCGACATTATAATGCCAAAGATCGATGGCTATGAGGTCTGTAAACAGCTGAAATCTAATCAAAAAACTCAGGGAGTTCCAGTAATCTTTATCAGTGCTTTGGATGAAACTTGGGACAAGGTGAAAGCCTTTGCTGTTGGTGGTGCTGACTATATCACCAAGCCATTCCAGGTTGAGGAAGTTTTAGCCCGTGTGGAGAATCAATTGACTCTGCACAAGCTACAAACACAACTGATTGAGCAAAATCAACTGCTGCAACAGGAAATTCGCGATCGCATTTCCGCTCAAGCTGCTTTAGAAGCCCTCAATCAAGAACTTGAAACCAGAATCCAAGCTCGCACAGTGGAACTAAGAGATTACTTAGAACAGCTACGGAACTTGGAATCGCAATTGCGTCAATCACTGGAGCGTGAAAAAGAAGTCAGTGATCTTAAATCTCGGATTATTTTTACCATATCCCATGAGTACCGTACACCTTTAATGACAATTCTATCCTCTGTGGAACTCCTAGAAAAGTACCGTCATAAATTTACTGATTCTCAGCAACTTAAACATTTTTGGCGGATCCAAGCTGCGGTCAAACATATGACTACCCTAGTCAATGATTTATTATTCATTAATCAAGCAGAATTCGATAAGTTAGAATTGAAACCAGTTGCTTTGAACTTAGTAACATTTTGTCAGGAGTTATTCTGCCCAATTAAATCAAGCCTTGGGGCTAAACATCGGCTAATATTTAGTAGTGAAAGAGACTGGGAGCCAATATTAGGAGACCCCAAAATCCTTCGACAAATTCTGACTAACATCATCTCCAATGCCATTAAATATTCTCCCGATGGTGGGACTATTTTAGTACAACTAAACGGAGATGAAGAGAAAGTCATATTACAGATAATTGATCAAGGTATTGGCATCCCTAAAGAAGACCAACCAAAATTGTTTGAGTCTTTTAGTCGTGCCAGTAATGTGGGTATAATCCCAGGAACAGGACTAGGGTTATCAATTGTCAAAAGTTGTGTAGACTCCCACGGTGGTAAGATTCACTTGGAAAGTGAAGTGGGTGTCGGAACAACCTTTACCATCACCTTGCCCAAGAATTTACCAGAAGAGGAATAAGCCGGTCACTTAATTACGCAGCAATTGGTATACAATAATAAATTGTGCCATTATTATAATCCGTCAATGCCTAAACTAAAAAGCCGCAAATCAGCTGCCAAGCGTTTTAGAGCTACTGGCAGTGGTAAAATAAGACGCCGCAAAGCGTTTAAAAATCACTTACTAGAACACAAGACCTCAGAAAGGAAGGGACGCTTGTCTAAGCTGAGCTTGGTAGACGAACGGGATGCGGATAATGTTCGCCTGATGTTGCCTTATATGTAAATCTTAACAGTAGACCATTACTGCTAACACTACTACTAAAGTAAACAAACTAGCTAGAATTAACCATGACACGGGTAAAACGCGGTAATGTCGCTCGTAAGCGGCGCAAAAAAATTCTCAAACTTGCTAAGGGGTTCAGAGGTTCCCACTCGAAACTCTTCCGCATTGCTAACCAACAAGTGATGAAAGCGCTGCGGAATGCCTATCGTGATCGCCGCAAGCGCAAGCGGGATTTTCGACGTCTGTGGATTACTCGCATTAACGCAGCAGCACGTCAAAATGGCATTAGCTACAGCCAGCTGATGGGTCAAATGAAAAAAGCCAATATCCAAATTAACCGCAAGATGTTGGCACAGCTGGCAGTGCTGGATCCAGATAGCTTTAACAAAGTGGTGGAATTAGCGGCTAAAGCTGAGTAAGCATATGCGCTACGCGCACCCTACGCGCGTCTGCGGTCAGCCTTCAGCTTTTGGCCAAACGCGCCCCGCGTGGCCATAGGCCAAGGCCAATCGCTGACGGCTGAATGCTTAGCAAGCTTAAAAACTTGGGTTTTGGGTAAATAGGTAATCCGTAAAGGATTAAGTTGTCGGGTGATAAAAAAACTTTGGTTATTTTGATTATTATAGATTATAATAGTTAGCTCACCCCTCTTCACTTAGTATCTTTAATTGGTATTTAATTGGTATTTAATTGGGTATTTCTTGTTCAGTTAAGTTCCTGAATTCACAGGGAATACCTTACATTTTTACCAATTTCTTTACCAATTTTGATTCCCCAACCGATGCTTAAGCAAAAATTCTTCAACTTTGGTATGGTATTCGGATTGACGGCGATGTCTTTTTTGACACCGTTACGGGTTGGGAGTGCTCAACTTGAGGAAATAGAGCAGCGGGGTCAGTTGATAGTTGCTGTCAAAGATAATCTGCGCCCTTTGGGATATAGGGATGCCGATGGCAAGTTACAAGGATTGGAAATTGACTTAGCACGACGTCTAGCAGAAGAACTGTTAGGTAATTCTGATGCGGTGGTGTTGCAGCAGGTGGGAAATCTTGACCGACTTAAGGTGGTTTTGGACGGTGAAGTTGACCTGACAATTGCTAGAGTCACAGCCACAGCACCTCGCCGCCGATTAGTGGATTTTAGTATCCCCTACTACCTGGATGGCACGGGTTTGATTACTAAAGACCCCTTAATTACCAGATTGGGTGATCTCCATAGCAGAACCATCGCCATACTCAATCATTCTAGCACAATTGCCGTCGTGCAGTATGCTTTACCGGAATCTAGGGTGGTGGGAGTAGATTCCTACCAAGAAGCGCGATCGCTTTTAGAAAATGGTAGGGCTGATGCTTTTGCTGCCGATAAGAGCATTCTCAGTGGCTGGGTACAAGACTATCCTGAGTATCGGATGCTACCAGTGTGGCTCTCGGGTGAAGCCTTGTGTGTGGTGATGCCTAAGGGGTTACAATACACCAAGCTAAAGCAGCGCGTGAATAATGCGATCGCACGTTGGCAAGCAGATGGTTGGTTAGCTCAACGAGCAACTGTTTGGGGATTACCATTAAGAAGAAAAACTGTCAAGCCTTATGAATGATACACTGCCAACTATTTATCTCTCAGTTTTGCTAGTCCTACTTGCTGGTGTTACTGTCGCTGTGCTGCGCCAAGTTCTCAAAACTCGTAAAATTGAAACCACTCTCTCTCGGTTGGAAAAAAAGCTGCAAAAAGACCGGGGGACGGTTATAGAGTATTATGAATTGGGCAGTATTTATGCGGACAAGAAGCTCTTTGGTCAAGCTATCCTGCTATTTCAAAAAGCCTTGAAAGGGACTGATGCTGACGAAGAAAACCTTGCTCCTGTCTATAATGCTTTGGGTTTCGCCTATTGTGCCAAAGAACAGTATGATCTGGCTATTCGCCAGTACAAAGAAGCCTTGAAGCAAGAGCCTGGATATGTCACAGCCCTCAACAATCTCGGTCATGTTTATGAGCGCAAGCAATTAACTGCTCAAGCCTTAGAAGCTTATGATGAGGCGCTCAAGTATGAACCCAAGAATTCTACCGCTAAGCGTCGAGCAGAATCTCTCCGGAAACGCTTGGTTACACCAGCTTGAATAAAGTCAGAAGTATCAAGTATCAAGCATGAATTATCAAGGATGAATTTAGTTGTCCTACTACTTCTGGTACACCAGCGATTAAGCACAGCTTATCCATATCAAGGGTTAACCATGGTTGCTTGAGCCCTAGATTGGCAAAGGGACTCTCAGGTGGGACCTCTAACTGGCTACCCACTAAGCCTAAGCGGGATTTAAAATCACCGTTGAAGTAGAGAATATTGCCTGAGAGGGTGCTTAAGACATTGTCATTTAGAGGGACTTGCCAGCCAAACTTAGCGTGATTGTAGCTGAAGCGGCACAGGGTATTCTCTCCTTGACGGACGGTGACCCGATGTTGATATCTGGTAGGGCGTTCGCGTAGCGTGACCTTTGGTCGTTCGCATTTTTCCCAGGTGAACTCAGCTATCTCTTTTGGTAATCCCCAAATTTCTCGACCACCTGCGACAGAATCGTGGTTATCGACGTAGATGTGGGAAATCCAGCCGCCAGTTTTGCGGGAATAGCGCACTCTGCCAGCAACTACAATTAATTCACTGTATTCTAGGACTGACCCTGAGCCGTACAGGGATAGATACACCCCACCTAGAGTCTTTCCTGGCCAGAGGGAGACGATGTCAAATTCTGGGGGAATTAGCGATCGCACTCGCTCAATATCAATCAGCTGCAAGGTTTGGATGGCGTAGCCTTGTAGTGTCCAGGGTGGGTTTGGGTAAGTCATCGGAACATCCTCTAGGTAAAATGCTTAATCCGTTGATTTTTGTGAAAGGAATCCAAGATTATGCCGATTATGATAAATTTTACCAATTTAGTCAATTAGTAAAATTTACATATAATCGAGATAATCGAGAACAGTAGCACCAGCACAAGACAATGCCAGATACACATATTCGCTTTGATTGGGCAATCAAAAAACTGCTGCGGAATAAAGCTAACTTTGGTGTTTTGGAAGGGTTTATAAGTGAGTTGTTGAATTTTGATATTACCATCAAAACCCTTCTGGAAAGCGAAGCTAATCAAGAGACACTCGATGATAAAACTAACCGAGTTGATATTCTCGCTGAAACCACGGATGGCGAGCTGATCCTGATTGAAGTACA
>NZ_JAAHHU010000206.1:0-9165 GCF_010672095.1 Moorena sp. SIO3I6
CCGCAGGGGGTTATCGAGTGTTTGCCATCGATCTGCTGGGATTCGGAGGTTCTGATAAACCTGCCTTATCCTACACCGTAGAGTTGTGGCAACAACAAATAAAGGACTTTTGGGATACCTACATCAATGAACCTACCATATTTATCGGTAACTCCATTGGTGCTCTGTTAAGTCTGATGGTGGTCACAAACTATCCTGAGATTGCTGCTGGTGGTGTCTTAATCAACAGTGCTGGTGGACTCAATCACCGCCCTGAAGAGCTAAATCTACCTTTGCGCTTGGTCATGGCAGCTTTTACGAGATTAGTGAACTCTCCAACCTTTGGACCGTTCCTGTTTAACCGTATCCGCCAGAAACATCGCATCCGCAGCACCCTTCGTCAAGTCTACTGTGATTCAGATGCCATTACAGAGGAACTTGTAGAGTTAATCTACCAGCCTGCTTGTGATCCCGGTGCTCAAAAGGTATTTGCATCAGTTCTTACTGCTCCTCCTGGTCCTAGACCTAGTGAACTTTTACCGAAGTTACAAAGTCCTCTACTCATTCTTTGGGGAGAAGAAGACCCTTGGACACCGATTTCTGGTGCTACCATCTTCCAAAAACAGAGTCATCAGGGTAAAGACGTAAAATTTGTAGGAATTCCTAAGGCTGGTCACTGCCCTCATGACGAAAACCCAGAGTCCGTAAATTCACTGATTCTCGATTGGTTGTCATCTCGCTGGTGAAATATAAAAGCAAGTAATCAGGGTCAATCACGTTAGTAATAAGGGTAAACTTTAACATTTACAGCTATTTATAATACTGAAGATTACCCCTGTAACCCAAGATAATATTCCGTAAATTCACTGATTATAGATTGGCTTTTTTATGGATATAAATACTAATAAGCAATATCCCTGAAGCCATAGACAATCCTATCGGTTATTAGCCGTAATCAGATAGTTATTATGGAATCAACAGCTAGATTTTCGGTGCATAGATTGTTAGGACGAATTAATGTGAAGTAACCGAAATTGAGTGAGTGTGATCTATGTACGTGTTATTACTGATGACCGGAGCGGTAAGAGTTAATTTAACTGCTTATTCAAGAAGTTTGAATGATTCAGATATTATTAAAAAAGCGCTTGTCAGGGTCAGATTGTTTAAAGAACCAGCTAGGGTGGCTCTCAAATAAAAATCAGGTAAAGCTCCCGCAGTATTCCAGAGAAATATTTAAGTAAATTCACGGCAAGCTTTTTGAACTTTTGCTGATTCTTAAAGATTGTTTAAGTGGTTGTCGCGACGTCTTTATTGTCAATAAATATCACAATTTAGAAGAAACAAAAATTGGCTTCCAAGTGTTAAGAGTTTAACACGGAAGCTTTAACTCTTTGTTGCCAAGATAGGACTTACCCTATCAGGGGGTTCCCCCCCCCATCAAGAAATTCACTATACCACTTATTCTCTACTAATAGTGTGAATACATTGTGAATGCAGAAAATATACAAGAATTCCTAGGAAGTCATTTATGCACAGAAGGAGATCATAATGACGATTATTGAAGAATTAGCCAAGGGCTATATGACAGCTCCAGCCTATGAAGCTCCTCTATCGTTACTTAGAGAGTTTCGTCAATTTGTGATTGACTTAGCAAAGGTAGAATTGCAAGGCGTCAATTTTGAGTATGTTGACTACCAACCCTACTTTCGAGGACCAGATCTATGTCTGAATGACATCAAAGCTGACTTTGAACAAGGAAATGTTAAAATCAGCGCCCAATATAATGAATCAGATCTACTAGGTAAGGACGTCAACTTAATTTACCGATGTATTCATGAAAGGCATCACGTTAAACTAGATGTGGACTTTGGCTGGGAAGGCGAGTGCGCCATTGCTGCTCACATTATGTCCTTTACAGACAACCTGTTTTTTAAGCAACTTCTCTTTAGTGAGGGGTTAGGGCAAGTGGCTGTGCGCCTCCATACAGGAGAATTTCCTGATTATCAAAAAGTAGTGCTTTTTGATGAAGAGGTTATACATTGTATGGAGAAGACAATGAAAAATGTCAGAAATATCCGATGCCAGAACCATTGATCGAACTGAAGGGAGTGAGCAAATCGTTTGGAAGCAATGTCATTTTGAATCAGTTGGATCTGAAAATTTATCAGGGTGATGCCCTAGTCATTATTGGTCCTTCTGGAACCGGCAAATCAACAATTCTTCGGATTATTGCTGGCTTACTACCTGCGGATGTGGGTGAAGTTTATGTTAAAGGGCAACGGCGCTCCGGTTTAATAGAAGATGCTCAAGACCGCATTGGCATTGGTATGGTATTTCAGCAGGCAGCTTTGTTTGACTCGCTGACGGTGGAAGAGAATGTGGGTTTCTTGCTTTACCAGCACTCTAAACTACCACATCATCGAATTAGGAAATTGGTTAATCAAAGTCTGGAGATGGTAGGGTTATCTGGTGTTGGAGACCGCTACCCAGCTGAGTTATCAGGAGGTATGCGCAAACGAGTCAGTTTTGCCCGTGCTATAATTTCTAATCCTGATAATCCCAGGGACAACCCAGAGGTGTTACTCTACGACGAACCAACCGCTGGACTTGACCCGATCGCCTCAACAGTGATTGAAGATTTAGTGCGCCAGATACAACGGGAAGAAAACGCTTGTAGTACTTACCTAATGGTTACCCATCAGGAGAGTACAATTCGCCGCACCGCTGACCGGGTTGTTTTCCTCTACAAAGGCAAAGTACAGTGGTCCGGCAGCGTTGGGGAGATAGATACCACAGATAATCCTCTAGTGCAGCAATTCTTTAGTGCCAGTACCACTGGTCCAATTCAAGTAGTAGGTTGACTCTAGGTCAGGAGACTGTATTGATTAATTTGGTTAGGTTCATTGGCTCTAGGTTGAATGGCTCTAGGCTAAGCGGCTCTAATTACTAGTCAATCACCAGGACCTGTGTTAGCCATTCGGGCTGATCTCGATGCCCTGCAGATTCAAGCAACAAAATGATCAGGTGCGACCCGTGGCGAATTTAATTCTTAATGGTAAGAGCGCACCTATGCCTTATCAGTCACAGCATGATGGTCGAATGTATCCTTGCGGTCATGATCGACATACTCCGATCTGCCACAACAGGAGTTTGACAAAGTTGCTGCCAACTTGCTAGACTAAACGTAGTCATAACGACTACGCATAATAGCCGCTTTCCTTAGATAATTGGTAGCTTTCACGACAAAAAATCACAACTTGAGGTGCGACCCGTGGCGAATTTAATTCTTAATGGTAAGAGCGCACCTAACCTACTGAAACACTAAGCACTCAGCTTGGTTGACGGTTGACAGTCAACCAGACTCAGCACTCAGCACTCAGAAATCAGTACTCAGCAATCAGCAATCAGCACTATAGTTAAACAGAGGTTAGTGAGATGGTGAACATTGTTGGAATTAGTGGTAGTTTACGTCCTGAATCCTATAGCTATCATGCTCTAGAGCATGCCATAGACCGAGTGAAAGCTCATGGTATATCCACTGAAATCCTTGACTTGCGTCAGATGCAATTACCATTTTGCACTGGTGATAGTGACTATGCAGACTATCCAGATGTCACCCGATTACAGGAAACCGTGAAGCAAGCTGATGGCTTAATTCTGGCAACACCGGAATATCACGGTAGTGTCAGTGGTGTACTTAAAAATGCCCTAGATTTGATGAGTTTTGAACATCTCGAAGGCAAAGTTACCGGTTTGATTAGTGTATTGGGGGGTCAGTCTAATAGTAACGCTCTCAATGACCTACGGATAATTATGCGCTGGGTACATAGTTGGGTCATTCCAGAGCAAATTGCCATTGGTCAGGCTTGGAAAGCCTTTGGTGAAGATGGCAAGCTTTTGGATAAAAAACTCTCCGAGCGCTTCGATAAATTTGCTGAAAGTTTGGTAGCAAATACTCAGAAGTTAAGGTAAGCTCAAATCCGCTTAGGGACTTGGGTGTAAAAAAAATACCAATTAAATTAGGGTGGGCAAACTATAGCAATTCTCATTTTGAGGTGCGACCCGTGGCGAATTTAATTCGCCGTTCGCGTAGCGCTCCTACGGAGAACGGAAAGCGCACCTATTGGGTTTTAGGGAGCAGGGACTGAGGCCGTAGGCCACGCGGGGCGCGTTCGGAGCTGGGAGTAGCGCTGCATGGCTTCGTCCCTTGAATTTGGAAATTTGGAAATACCATTACACCCATTGCTATAAAAAAAACTGGCTGTGTTGTGAAGGGTGTTACCCCTCACAGCACAGCCAAGCTGATCATCAATTACGGCACAGGATGGCTGATTTGTGCGATCTGTTAGGTATGTCTTTATTAAAAAGCAATTTACCATGGCTGTGTTGCCAGTTTGGCAGTAAATTAGATTTCCACTGCACTTACTCGAACACAAGTATCTATAAGTGTACCTAATTAGGAGTTATCTTAGGTACTGAGTCACCTGATAAGCAAATTAAATTATCCTTCTGAGTGTTGATGATTCCCCGTTGGCGAAGCTTTCCGATCAAGCGAGTGACAGTCACGCGGGTGGAGCCAATGGCACTACCGATTTGTGCATGAGTTAAGGGAAATGGTAAGCAGTAACCTTCCTGACACGGTTCCCCGAACTCTTCAACCAATAGTATGAGAAATCCCAAGAGCCGATCAATGGTTCGTCGCTGTCCTAAGGTACTCAGCCACAGTAGTTTGCGTTGATGCTGAAGCCTAAATGCATCTAAGATCTCCCGTCGGAAGTGTGGCCAGTTGTCTAAGTCATCCCAGTACATCCATACCACAGCAGTTTGCTCAACGTGGGAGTAAGCCTGAAGTGTGAAGGGTGAAAGGGCAACAATTTCAAAAGGCTGACCCGCACCAATGAATCCTAAAAATGCTTCTTCCATATTCTGATGGGAGCATTGAGATCCAGAAAAATTGGGGCTAGCGCTGACTTGAGAAGTACCCACCAAACGGATTGCCCCCCGCTCTACCAAATACAACAACCCAGGACGGGTAGGAATCCGCTCATCTTTGCTAAACGTCCTATAACGGTAGCGTTCCTGTCCCCAATCTAAGATCCTTTGCCAAGTTACAAAGGGTCGGGATGCCTCTAATGGGTCGGATGGTGAATACATAAGCTCCGAGCCTGATGGATACACAAGTTTATCTAGATCTTACATGGACTCCAAAGTAACAAAAAATACCTTGATGAGTAGCTCATGGCGCGTAAATTTGTCAGGTAATTCTGCTGCCCTGAGTACCCGATTACAACAACAGATATCGAGAGCAATGGTATATTCTGGTATTCCCCAGTTGATATTGGAAACGATTCCTTTAGAACGCTGCTCAGATAATACTGGTGTAGCATATCGCTCAGCGATCGCTCTCAAGCTTTCTCGCGCCATGCAGCAAAGTCCTCTAGCCATTGCTGATCAGTTAACTGTATCTTTGCCAACCATAACTCAAGATGGTGGGAAACAAAACTTGATCGAATTCGAGGTTGAAGTAGCTCCTCCAGGCTGGATTAATTTTTGGCTGACAGATCAGGGGTTAGCAACTTGGTTACAAGATTGGATTCAACCTTCAACAGAAACGCTGATTAGCTTTCGCCCTCAACAAGGTCAAAAGAATCTCTTGCCCTACTTAGAACTTAACACTCAGCACTCAGCACTCTTCTGGCAAGATACTTCCAAGATCTTTAGAGTTCAGTATGCCCATGCTCGTTGCTGCTCACTCCTGCACTTGGCTCATCGCCAGGGCTTAATCCAGATTCAGAGTATGGATTTGAAAACCTCTAGGGGACTGATAGTTGTGCCATATCCAATTCCTTGGTTAAAAGACGACCTAGGAACAGGGACAAATCAGCCGCTTATACAGTTGCTCCATCCAGCCGAAAGACTTTTGATTGGTCAACTTATTGACTTGACAGACTACTTGAGTGGAACCGAATCAAAGAATTGGCTAAAGTTGGCAAGTTCTGTGAGTAATGCGTTTGAGCAGTTCTACCGTAGCTGTCGCATTTGGGGGGAGGTGAAACACCAGACCCCTAGGCTGGCTCAAGCAAGGTTAGGATTAGTGGGAGTAACTCAAGTAGTTTTGCGATCGCTTCTAGAAGACCAACTGGGTGTCCCTGCACCAGGTGAACTTTGACCGAAAAAAAAAATTTTGCCAAAGGGGTTGACAAATCCAGAAAGCTTTCGGTATATTTACGGATGTGTGAGGAGCGAACCAGTCAGGGAACCGAGACGAAACACGGCCAGTCGTCGGTTCCCTTTCTGATTTAATTACCTGATTTAATTGTCTGATTTAATTAGCGCAGGCAGATCCCGCCGTTAGTGAAGCTGGCTTTATAAGCAAACGGGGGCTCTTTGACCTAAGCAAATAATTGACCTAAGCAAATAGCCAGGGCTGGGATGGGTGAGGCTGAGATTGGGGAGAAGCCCACTCTTACCAGACACAGAAGTTTCAGAGTATTTCACATAAAAAAAATTAGGATAGGGAGATGTGGGTGGTTTCAGGTCACTGGCTTGACTGGTAACCAAAATTTATTTTGTGTGTTTTTATTATATTTTATTTGTTATTGCTCCTTTGTAATCAGCCGAAAGTCTCGCGGCAGCAGAAATGACACGTGACCAATGACTAATCACCAATGACTAAGACTAATGACTAAAATCAGGAATAGCTAAAGAACTGTTACAGTTCTTGACAAAGTAGCCAGACAGGTATGAACTCGATGATAGCATTCCCTTGAATGCCTTATTATAGACACGAGAAAAAAACTATGGCAGAAGAACTGACGGGACAAACTCCCATATTTGGTGGTAGCACTGGCGGATTGCTGACCAAAGCTGAAGTTGAAGAAAAATACGCTATCACCTGGACAAGCTCAAAAGAGCAAGTGTTTGAAATGCCTACTGGTGGCGCTGCCATCATGAATGAAGGGGAAAACTTGCTCTACTTAGCTCGTAAGGAACAGTGTCTGGCATTGGGAACCCAACTGCGGACGAAATTTAAGCCCAAAATCGAAGACTATAAAATTTACCGGGTTTATCCCAATGGTGAAATCCAGTTTCTGCATCCTGCAGATGGGGTATTCCCAGAGAAAGTCAACGAAGGGCGTCCCTATGCAGGGAAAATAGACCGCAATATTGGCAGCAACCCAGAACCTGTAACTATCAAGTTCAGTGGGAAGGCACCTCACGAGGTTTAGTTCATCAGTGATAAGGTAAAGGGGAAAAAGTTGAACGTTGTGACCAACAGTTTCAGCTGTTTGCCGAATTTTTAACCTTGAGCTGAGAAAGACCATGATTTTCCCAGATTTTTCCCAATTTTCAACCGTAGCTCAACAAGGTAATTTTGTACCGGTAACCCAGGAGTGGGTGGCGGATTTAGAAACGCCAGTTTCTGCCTGGTATAAGGTCTGTGCTGGTCAACCCTACAGCTTCTTGTTGGAATCGGTAGAAGGTGGGGAAAATCTGGGACGTTACAGTTTACTAGGTTGTGACCCCCTGTGGGTATTGGAAACTAGGGGAAATCGCACGACTCAGACCAACCGGGATGGCTCAGTCACAGTATTTGAGGGAGACCCCTTTGAAACCTTAGCGAATTGTCTGAAATCCTATCAACCTGTAAAGTTACCCCAATTGCCGCCAGGAATTGGCGGTTTGTTCGGTTTTTGGGGTTATGAGTTAATTCGTTTTTGTGAATCCCGTGTGCCAATTTATCCCCTAGAGTCCAATGACTTGCCCGATGGATTGTGGATGCAAGTGGACAACCTGATTATTTTTGATCAGGTCAAGCGTAAGATTTGGGTGATCGCTTATGCTGATCTACGACATGCCCAAGGAGATTTAGAGGCAGCCTATCAAAAAGCATGCGATCGCGTTCGTACTCTGGTCAACAAACTACAAGGGCAGCTCTTAGGTAAGGACACAGTACTCCCATGGACACCTCCAGATAGTGCTACTCAAGAACTGTCTTATATCAGCAATACAGACAAATCCCAGTTCTGCGCTAATGTCGAAAAAGCGAAAGACTATATCCGAGCTGGGGATATCTTTCAGGTGGTATTGTCCCAGCGCCTCTCGACAGAATACAAGGGTGACCCTTTTGCCCTTTACCGTTCCCTAAGGCTGATTAATCCCTCCCCCTACATGGCGTATTTTAACTTTGGGGACTGGCAAATCATTGGATCTAGCCCAGAGGTAATGGTAAAGGCAACAGCTTCCCGAGAGGAAAAAATCCAGGCAACGTTACGACCAATTGCTGGAACTCGACGTCGGGGTCAAACTCCTATTGAAGACGAAGCTCTAGCTCAGGAGTTACTCGAAGATCCAAAGGAAATTGCTGAACACATTATGTTGGTTGACCTGGGTCGGAATGACCTGGGTCGTGTGTGCAAGAGTGGTACAGTCAGAGTTGATCAACTGATGCTCATTGAGCGCTACTCCCACGTTATGCATATTGTTAGCAACGTAGTAGGGGAGCTGGATGCTAGTAAAACAGCTTGGGATTTACTGAAAGCTTGTTTCCCTGCGGGGACAGTGAGTGGAGCCCCCAAAATTCGGGCAATGGAAATCATTCAGGAACTGGAACCAGAACGTCGCGGGCCTTACTCCGGTGTCTATGGCTGGTACGATTTTGAAGGTCAGCTCAATAGTGCGATCGCAATCCGGACTATGGTAGTTCGCCCATCTGGTTCTGGTAAACATACCGTGTCAGTGCAAGCTGGTGCGGGCTTGGTAGCAGATTCTGACCCAGAAAAAGAATATCAAGAAACTCTCAATAAAGCTAGAGGGTTACTAGAGGCTATCCGCTGTTTAACCTTTGAGGAGTAAGCTATCAGCTAGGTGCGCCCCTGCAGGGAAGGGGAGGATAATAGCGTAGTGCTAACATCACCCCTAACCACTAACCCCTAACTATTCCTTGACAGGGTTAACGACAATCATGCTAGCTTCTTGCCGTCGGATAGCTACTTCTGTGGTGGAACCAACTCGAATGTGTAACGGTCCCCCAAACCAGGCTGAGCGCAACACTTGGACTTGTCTATTAGGAATAATGCCAATTGCTTCTAGTCGATTGGCGAGACCTTCGACCTGCAAACCTATCTGAACTTTCTCGATAATGGCAAGCTTTCCAGGTTTTAATTCCGCTAAAGTCATTTAATT
>NZ_JAAHHU010000207.1:0-8976 GCF_010672095.1 Moorena sp. SIO3I6
TCTGACCATCAACTAATGCCGATGACAGCAGCTAATCTCCAGAAGGTGGTAGAAACTGTAGGCCAAATTGATGGGGTGTTCTATGTTGGTGATTTAGTTAATATTCCTGACCGGGCTTCGGAATGGTTTGATGATAACCGGGGTGGTGCCTTTTTCCCCTGTCTTCAGGGTCGAGCCAATTACCAATTGGAAAAGAATGGGGTTAAAACTACCTACCATGGTGGTGAAATTATTCAAAATGCCCCGATATTTCCTGTAGTTGGCAATCATGAAGTGATGGGGCGTTTTTCTATGGAAAAGGATTTGAATAGCCAATTCAATGACCCTTTTACTCGCGCTGCAGCACAAGCCATCTATCAGCAAAAAGCTGAACAGTTAAATCCAGATAATGACCCTAATTATTACCAAGCTTGGCTAAAAAATAATACCTATAATACTGACACTTATAACGAGATTTTTTACCTACCTAATGGCAAACCTTATTATGCCGTAACCTTTGGTGATATTCGCTTAGTGGTGTTGTACATTACTAATATTTGGCGGACACCTAGCTTAAGCCCTAATGCCAAAGGTAGGTATCAAGAACGGGAACAAGATTTAGACAATCCCATCGCTTGGGGATACGGACAACATATCTTTGAACCGGTTAGTAAAGGGAGTCTCCAGTACCAATGGCTCCAGGCAGAACTCAATAGCACTGAGTTCCAACAAGCCAAGTATAAAATTGTGATGTTTCACCATCCTCCCCATAGCCTAGGGGGGAATATTGTCCCAGCTTATACTAACCCAGTGCAGATCATTGAGCGGGATCGGGCGGGTAAGGTGACAGCAGTGCGTTATGAGTACCCCAAAGACAAGGATTACATCATTCAGGATGTGGTGCCATTGTTAGAAGCTGCTGGTGTGCAGTTGGTGTATTATGGCCATTCCCATCTATGGAATCGCTTTGTTGATGGTAATGGCATGCATTTTTTAGAATCCTCCAATGTGGGGAATAGTTATGGCGCTCATGTTGGTGAGAATAAGCGCCCAGTACCAACTGGCTATAAAGAAAACTATTCCGCTACTGGAGACCCCAATGGATTAGAGCCAGTGATGCCAACCATAGAGCCATTGTTAGGAGAGAATAACCAGCCCTTGCCTTATATCGCCAGTAATGATGTGACTGTGTTTAGTATCTTGGATACTGGCACCGGTATAGTAACTAGCTATCGCTTTGATACGCGATCGCCTAATTCAGATGTGATTAAATTCGATCAGTTTCAGTTAAGGCTAAGGGATTAGGGTCGGGAGATGGGGAGAGGGGGAGATGGGGAGATGGGGAGATGGGGAGATGGGGGGAATTTTGATTAAAGGTAATTATGCCCAAAATTTATTATATAATGATTGTTTTGCTACTCTTGCCTGTTGCCTGTCTATAAAAAATAGACACCCTTAGACATTACTTACAAAATGAGTAATACTAGAGAGTGGAGTCATGAGATCTAGCATTGATATGGAAAGTCATTCTGAGATGACATTAAGCATTGGGGAGGCAGCTAAACAGCTAGGAGTCTCTACCAAAACCCTAAGACGGTGGGCTGATGCGGGCAAAATCAGATATCAACGTTCACCTACTGGACAACGACGATTTTATCTTAAAGATATCAAACATATAACACCAAGAAATCCTCAGCCATTAACCCACAGATTGACAATCAACTATGCCAGAGTTTCCAGTGATGAGCGACAAAAAGACCTGAGGAGTCAAATTCAATTATTAGAAAATTTTAGCGCTGCTAATGGTTGGCAATACGAGACTATTTCTGATTTTGGGGGTGGTTTAAATTATCACAAAAAAGGATTGAATAAATTACTCAGAAAAATTATGACAGGGGATGTTGAACGGTTAGTGATTACTCACAAGGATAGATTGCTGAGATTTGGAGCAGAATTAATCTTTACCATTTGTGAAGAGTTTGGCACAGAAGTCGTGATCATTAATAAATCCCCAGAGGGAGTTAGTTTTGAAGACGAATTAACCCAAGACATGATGGAATTGATCACAGTCTTTTCCGCCCGTCTCTATGGCGCTAGGAGCAAAAAAAATCAAAAATTACTTGATGGAATGACTCAAGTGGTAAGGGAATTAGAGTAAGGAGTAGGTGGATAGAGGGCAGGATGGGGAGATGGGGAGATGGGGAGATGGGGGAGGTTTTTATTAAGGGTAATTATCCCGAGATGATATTAGAGAGTATGGAAGAAACCCCGGCTGTGAAACCAACTCCCAACCGATTTGAGCCAATTATACATCAAAAGGGAAGAGGCGGTCGAGGAAGGGGTTAGAAAAAAGTCGATCAGGATCAAATTCTTTCATAAGCAGAGCGAAGTCATCCCAACGTGGGTATTGTGAGCGTAGATATTCCCGATTGGAATAAAAGTGCTTGCCCCAGTTGGGACGGCCACCATACTCTAATAATATCTTTTCGGCTTCCCGGTGATAGTTTTCAATCACTTTAAAATCTGACCCTGATAAGTTAAGGCTAATATAAACAGACTCTCTTTGATACAGTGGGCTTAACCAATGCTCTTCCGAACTAGCAAATCGAACTGATATTGGTAGGTTTATCCTAAATCCATGGTTTTCTATCATCTGGTGAATTTGCTCCAGAGCTTTGATTGCAGCTGACCTTGGTATGGCATACTCTAACTCGGAATATGTGAAATTAATATTCTCAAAGGCGAGGATATTAAAGCTCTTATCCCAACGGTTTAATCCCCGTAGATTAGTCATAAAAGCTACTCTAAAGATGAGAGGAATTAGAGCAGGAAAACTCCTGGTAATCCAGTCACCGATTCCACTGCCGGATCTAGATATAGTTTTAGATAGGTTGTCTAGGAATTGTCTCCAGAATGGCATGGGCGCAACTGGCTCATCCATTTTATTAAACTTAAAGGAATAGGAGCGTGAGGTGTGGGGAAATTCAAAGAATTGGAAATGATCGTTTTCTTTGACTAGTGTGTCTATTTCTTTTCTTATCAGGTCGGTCAACATAGGTTGTTGAATATCTCGCAAGAAGAATGTCGGGACACAACGAAGGGTTAATCTAGTAATAATACCAAGGGCACCTAAGTTGACACATACTCCATAAAATGTTGGATTATCTTGTTGGTAGCGGACAACTTCCCCGGATGCTTTCATTAGCTCCAGCTCGACCACTGCACTGGCCAGTGAGCCGTTTTTGTCTCCTGTTCCATGGGTAGCCATTGCTATTGCCCCAGAAATAGTCTGCTTGGTGATTGCTCCCAGGTTTTCCAAGGCCATGCCGTGTTGGTCGAGGTATTGATTCAAGCTGTTTAGTGTTATTCCTGGCTCGACAGTAACGGTCCCCCGTTCTCGGTCTAGCTCGATTACCCGGTTTAGTCGCTTCAAGGATACCAGAACACCATCGGTGCATGCAGCTTCTGACCATGAGTGCCCCGAACCAACCACCTTAACTTTCATCCTTTCGGTTCGAGCCATGGCAAGAACTTTCTTGAGATCTTCGTTAGAAGACGGCTCGACAATACTTTTGGGGTTGCAAGAAACATTACCCCTCCAATTTGACCAAGTAACTGACATATTAATTTATGAAAAATATTGTAATGGTTATTCTATATTTTAGCATAGAATACTCATTGCTTATTTAGATCTCGTTATCTCTAATCACAGCTCGCTCCTTTGGTGTCAATCCATAAATTTCAGACACTGCATAGTTTCCAAGGTTAATATCTCTTGTGTTTGCTGCTTCTATTAGCATTCTTTGAAGATTCTCTGAAATACTTTGCCACTGAGGAAGTCTGATTCGCCGCAAGTATTGTGCTTGAAAGCGAAGATAGCCTCCCCTGAGCTGAGTTGAGTAAATAGATACAAATAGTTTAGCTATACCTGATTTGAGAACTGTTTGAAGTGCCTTTAAGTCCCACTCTTGTGAAGTAATGAAATAAAGGTTATGATGAGGGTAAAATTTTCCATCTTCATAGACGATATGTGCCTTGGATTTAATATCAGGAATTAGCAGTTTAGGGTAAGTGGTCAGGCTAGGATAAATTCTATCAATTGTTCTGTACCAATTTTTGGGATTTTTCTTGGCACAGTTCCGTTTCAAAATTCTATCGGAATGTTGGGCAAGGTAACTTGCCAGCTTGGGATAATTTTCAAGTTCAACTAAAGAACCATTGTCGTGAAATGGGTTTACAACACCAAGGCCACCCCACTTGATAATACCAGTTTTAATATCTTGTGTCTTGACTAAAGGCAATTTTCTATCGGGTTCAACCTCCAGTTTTTCAAAGGGTCTAATGTAAACTTTATCTGCTCCGGTAGCTACACCAATGCCTACCTTACAACCAACCTCTTCTAAACTAGGAAAGTCTTCTTCTAGGCGACGAACTACCATAAGTTCTTCAACAGAATCTAGAATCCATGGTTTTGACCCATTTGTGACACCCCTAAGCTCGATGATACCACTTTCCGGAGAAATAGAGTCAGCACAAAAATTTTGTGCTAGTTTCTTAAGTGTGTTGTATTCAACTAATGGTCGATGAGCAACTCGAACAACTTCGGACTTTTGGCACTTGATGACTGTAATCCCAGGATAAGCACTAACTTCAGTGCGAAACGCTTGAGTATCGACCATATCAATATAGTAAGCAAGATGATAATGATCAGAAACCATTGCTCGTAGTAGCTTACCGTATTTATTCTTTAGCCATTGATTGGCACAAATAAAACCTAAAACTCCTCCAGGTTCCAGACTACATAGGGCACGTTCAATAAAAGGGACATATAAATCTGCTCGATCATATATAGTGTTATATCTGGCTCGATACTCGGCCAAGAGAATATCCGGAATCAGCTCTTGCCGAACATAAGGCGGATTGCCAACTGCATGAGTAAATGAGCCTGGTAAATCTACAAGTAGGAAGTCCCCTTGAATCAGCCAGGCTGTTAGCAATTGATAGGCGTCATCTTTATTAATTCCATGGTACTGGAGCAACCTTAAAAGTTTAATTCTGGTATTTTCAAAGCTTTGAGGATTGATCTCAACTGCACGAATAGAATTGTGGAGACTATCAACTAGTCTGATTTGATTAGAATCATGAGCACCATAAGCAGTTAACAGTCGCTCTACAATCGGAACAAGAAAGTCACCTTCACCAATCGAGGGTTCAAGTATCCGATAGTCTGGCAAAGGGCGATCTACGGTATAACCTGTCAGGTCAAGAATGAACTCTACAACCTCTCGTCGGGTAAAAATTGCTCCTCGTTCCTCACTACTCTTTGCTGCAAAGCTTCCGACAGCAGAGGAAAAATCAAATAATGGCAAGCTTAGTTGCTGTTCCATTGTGACCGAACCATGACTTCTGGTATTTTAATCTATAGCATTTCTTAGCTGAATCAGTAGTCTAGCAATATGACGTTGAAGGTTTTCCCAATCTTCAGGAAAGTCGTCACGGGTAAAGATTTCTGAGGCATGTTCATAGCATGCGATCGCATTTTCCAAATTCTCTGTAGTCTCTCCTACTATTCTGTTGCTGTAAGCATTACCCAGGTTATATAGGGTCCTTGCCCACTCTTCGGGGAAGTCTGGTTTGGTATAAACCTCCAAGGCTAGTTGGTATTGGGCAATGGCTTTTTCGAGATTATCAGCCCGGTCTCCACGGATTCTGTCACTATAGGCGATGCCCAGATTGTTGTGAGTACTTGCCCAATCAATGGGGAAATCTGGTTTGGTGCGAACTTCTAATGCTAATTGGTATGCTTCTATGGCAATTTCGAGATTATCAGCCCGGTCTCCACGGATTCTTTCACAGTAGGCATTGCCCAGGTTATAGTGAGTCATTGCCCAATCAATGGGCAAGTCTAGTTTAGTGCGAATTTCCAAGGCTAGTTGGAATGCTTTAATAGCAATTTCGAGATTATCAGCCCGGTCTCCACGGATTCTTTCACAGTAAGCTATGCCCAGGTTGTTTTGAGTACTTGCCCAATCTTCGGGGAAGTCTGATTTGGTATAAACCTCCAAGGCTATTTGGTATGCATCTATGGCTTTTTCGAGATTATTAGCCCGATTGCCACGGATTCTGTCACTGTAGGCATTGCCCAGGTTGTTTTGAATAGCTGCCCAAATTTCTGGGTTACTATGATTAGTAAAAAACGTTAGCATCGTTTGGTAACCAGCAATAGCAATTTCCCTGTTGTTGGCTGGATTACCCAGTGGAAAATCGCTGATCAGAGTGCTGAATTCCCAGATAGTATTAGCGATATCTTTGGCTATTTCTGGTTCCGCTTCTGAGAGTTTAGCACTTGCCCAGGTTTCCAGGATATTGATAAAATTATGATCGAGTTTATCTAAGTTTTCTTCCAGAAGTTGGTAGACAACTTCGCCGTCACCTTTGCTGTTGTTAGTTGCTAGCAATACCTCGTCTAAAAATTGCTGATACTCTTCCGATGAAGCCTTAGCTGAAGTAAGGGTTTCTGAAATTTCCAGACCCTTTAAAAGCTTACTCCTGATCCGCAGTAAAAAGTCAGCAGCATTTTGCTGACCCTTTGCTGTCAGATATTCGGCTGATTGTGCCATTACCTGCAATAAATCTGCATCCACTAACTCGCGGTTGCTATTAATAATTTTGATTTCTTTACCCTTGGGACAAGTTAGGAGCTGGTGGAGCAATTTGAGGTATTGTTGTCTTCTTTGTTGGTTCATTTACTACTCCCTACTCGGCTGCATTTCCTAAAAGCTGTTTGATCCAGCAGTGGTGCGTTACGGGCATCAGGCGTGGAACGGGCATCAGGGGTGGAACGGGCATCTTGCCCGTTTAAATTCCCGGCGGGCTGTCCCAACCTTGGCTAGGAGCCTGAAAATGAGGGTTCGCCGTTGGGTGGTGCGTTACGGGGCGGACTATCCCAACGCTGGCTACGACCCCGAAAATGAAGGCAAGTCCGCTCCTGAAGCACCACTAGCACTACTTAATTCTAAATTCTAAATTCTAAATTCTAAATTCCTTCATTCTTCTTCATCTGACTGCTCTGACGGAGGCAAAAGTATGGGATTTCCTTGATATTCCGCTGCTTTATCCGTAGGTAAACGACGCACTAAATCAAATTGGATTAATTTATCTAAAATCGGTAAAACTTGAGTAAACTGTTGAGCTTTAAGACGCTTGAGGTCATCCATGGTTACGTTTTCATCGGATAGCACCCCTTTTTCTAATACTAAGTCAAGCACATAATAATCTTCAGGAGTTAATTCTGACTGACCGCGCAGTTTCTGACTAACATACTCTAAACCTTGCTGAAAGACGTCTGGTGTAATCTTTTCTGCTTTCAGGTCCGCTGCTTTCAGTAATACATAACTACCAATGCGATTAAACCAACGGGGTATCCCCTGGGAATGTGCGCACAGATTTCTAGCAGTTTCTAGAGTGAAGGGATGAACCGCATCAGGATTAGTTTCATCTTTGTTGGTTTTGTTAATCCGGGCGCTAGCGAGATAGTTAATTAACATTTGATAAGTGGTGGGTTGGTCTAATGCTTTAATCTCTAATGCTAAATCAAATAACCCTCGTTCGGAGATCAACAAATCCCGAGTCAACCCGGAAGGATGCCCAGTCAAAATAAACCAAGCATCACCTTTGAGCATGCCTTGAGCATCGTGCAATAGTTGACGCACTCTGGCTGGGTCTTGTTTATCTAAGTCATCAATAGCAATCACCACACGACTATACTTTTCTAGCGCCCTTTCCAATAAGTCTTGAAAGGTGAGGGTGGGAAACTTTGGCGCATTAACCGGTTTAGCTTCCGCTTCAATACTTCCCCCAAACCCGGCGAATTTGGCATCAAACTTAGTCTTGGTTTTGCGAGTCGATTCACTCATCAATCCCATGTTGTTTAACAGTTGTTGCGCCCACTCATCCTCTGGCATATGTCGGGCTAGGGCAATCAAAGCAGCCGTTGCTAAATCAGTTTCAAAGGGTAGACTAATATAGGTAGCGAGAGTATCTTTACTTTTTCGTTGTAAGACGCTCAAGACTTCTAAAATAAATGCTGTTTTACCAATCCCAACGGAACCATAAACTAATATTCGCTTCCGTTCGCGACCCCGCAACAAATGAAATATCGTCCTTAACTCCTGGGTGCGACCTGTGAAAACTTTATCTAGGTTTGACTGCAAGCTGGAAGCACTTTCAGAAAAAGGAATTTCTTCAAGATTCCAGCTAGTCAAAATTTCGTTTGTTTCATCCCAAAGTTTATCGGCTTCACTCATGGCTATGGCTTGGGTTTTATTTTATTAATAACTTGGAGCAGTTGTTGAATATTATCAATTCCTTGGTTATCCTTAATTGTATGACAAATTTCATAAGCTTGGGTTAATTCTTCTCGGGCATCGTCGATAAATCCAATGGAAATCATCAGCATGCCTAATCCCGTTTTGCAGATAGCGATTCCTGGCTGATTATTGAGATGATTGTAGATGCGGAGAGCGTCCCGGTAATTCATCCGGGCTTTGTCTAGGTTCATGATTAAATGATGGGTGCGGGCAATGTGGTATACTGAATCCGCAAGGGCTTCTAGGTTTTCCGTTTGACTATAGATCGGGAGACTTTGCTCTAAGCGGGATAATCCATCATACCAGCTTCCTTGTTGAACCAGCAGTCTACCAATATTACGTTGAATGTCTGCCCAATCTTGGGGAGAGGCTTCACGGGTGTAGAATTCTGAAGCATTTTGATAGGATGCGATCGCTTTTTCCAGATTCTCTGCACTATTTCCTAGTATTCGCTTACTGTAGGCATTTCCCAGGTTATATTGAGTGTTTGCCCAATCTTGGGGGAAGTCTAGTTTAGTATAAACGGATAAAGCTAGTTGGTATGCTTCTATGGCGAGTTCAAGATTATCAGCTTTATCTCCATTGATTCTGTCACTGTAGGCTATGCCCAGGTTATAGTGAGTGTTTG
>NZ_JAAHHU010000208.1:0-8943 GCF_010672095.1 Moorena sp. SIO3I6
CTGGGATTCTAGCAGGGCTATTATTAAAGAGGGACTTGATTAACCAGGTTTTACGCACAGATATCATGCAGCAGTCTGTAATTTATCAAGACATTAAGGATGAAGGCCGTCACGAAGGGGAACAATCTCTTATACTCCGCCTTCTCGCACGTCGCATTTCTAGAAGTGTCCCCAGAAATGCGAGCGCAGGTTCAAGCCTTATCCCTCCCTCAGCTTGAAGCTTTGGGGGAAGCGTTGTTGGACTTTACGAAACCCGACGATTTGGATGAATGGATGCGTTCACTATCTGTTGCTGATAGCAAATCCGACTCGTAAGTTTAGCTTTGGGTGCGATTGGCCTACGGCCACGCTACGCTCCGGAAGCGTTTCGGCAAAGCCGACGCTACGCGAACGCAAAGCGTGGCCAAAGGCCTCAGCTTCCGCTAAAAGCGATCAGCCCTACAGAAATAGCTACGTTTAGCACACTACTTCTCAACCAAGATCAACTAAGTTAGCGTACGCTTCTTTTTCATGCTGCTCCCGCTAAGTGTTGATGGAAATAATATTAGCTAAAGCTCGCAGTGCATCATTAATTGATTTTTGATCTGGAAACATTTCAGCAACATCGTTATCTAACTTAACAATGTTGCTACCTTCCCTATATCTCTGAGCATATTTACCGCGTATGCCTTTGCTGAAATCGTATTCATCTAGCAGATCCTGATCTTGTTGATTCTTAATAGTCATTGTTCTCCTCGTATTTCCTTTTCTCTGGTGATGTAGCCAAACGAGCACGCTTTAAGCCTGATCGATTACTATTGACTTAAAGTCGGGTTTGCCGGATTATGGTTATTTGGAATTATGGAAGTCATCAAGCTAGGAAAAAAAGGTCAAGTCTCTATTCCCAAAGCAATTCTCAAGCGTCTAGGGTTAGAGGGTGAAACTATGCTACTGGTAGAGACTACTGCTGATGGTGGAATTATACTGCGTCCTGCGGGAGTGTATCCGATTGAGATGTATACAGAGGAACGGATTGAGGAGTTTTTATCAGGCGATCGCTTAACGAACGAAGAAGCCGAACAGCTAATGGGCCAACTTAAAGATGCTGAGTAGGAAAGATACATGCGCGTGTTCCTGGATGCCAATGTAATCTTTGCAGCCGCTATTAGTCCTGATGGTCGCTGTAACGTTTTGTTTGAGTTAGCTTCTGCTGGGTATTGTGCTTTGCTAACATCGCCTCACGCCTTGGAAGAAACACGGCGTAACATTACAGCTAAGTATCCCGAAGCTTTGACACGATTGGAAAGGTATTTAATCCTCAAACTAATTATTGTTGGAGAAGCACCGGTTTCACGAGTTAATTGGGCCATGGAGATGGGGCTACCTTGGAAAGATGCTCCTATTTTAGCGACAGCAGTAGAGAATAGGGCAGACCTTTTGGTAACGGGTGATAAGAAGCATTTTGGTTCGTTTTACGGTCAGATATTAGAGACAGTAACGGTGGTGGATCTACGAGACGCGATCGCACTACTTCTCAATCAAGATTAACGAGAGTGCGTTCGCGTAGCGTGACATGCAGGTCACGCTACGCGAACGCAAATTATTAGACAATTAAAAAGATCAGCCAATTGCAAAAAACACAATCGTGGCTACCAAAACTTTTACATCAAGGTAACTACTTGTTAATATTGTCGCAGAGATGGCGATCGCTCTCCTCAATATTGGGGTTATTCTCCAAATAGTCACGCACCCAATTGCAACCGCGTAGGAGCAAATAATCCAGGTTTAAATTCCACAGAATCACCTTTCCGTTACGACTAGTCCAGACAAGGCTATTGCCATCAGGACTGAAATCTACTATAATCTGTTCGTGATCTGTATACCCTTTCAGGGTACTCAGCAAAGCGCCGTTTCTTTCCCAGAGTTTTACCGTACCATCCCTACTAGCGGAGGCAATCATCTGCCCATCGGGGCTAAAGGCTACGCTATTGACGTCATCATCATGTCCTTGGAGGTCGCGCACAAAGGTTCCGTCTGGCTTCAAGAGACTGAGTTTAGGCTCACTACTTCCTAAGGCAATCATCTGACCATCGGGGCTGAACGCTACGCTTTTAACGTCATGTCCATATGCTGGCAGGGTGGTTACAAGGGTGCCGTCTAGCTTCTGAAGCAAACCTGGAACACTCCCAGCGGAAGCAATCATCTGACTATCCGGGCTAAATACTATATAAGTAGCATCAGGACCAAAGTCTTTGAGATTATGTATAAAGCTACCGTCTGGCTTCCAGAGCTTGATAACACCACTCCCCGCTGAAGCAATCATTTCGCCATTAGGGCTGAACACTACACTATCGACAGAATCGCTATGTCCTTTGAGGGTGCGTATTAAAGTCCCGTCTGGTTTCCACAGCTTTACCATTTTGTCGCTACTCGCCGAGGCAATCATTTCGCCATTAGGGCTGAACACTACACTATTGACAGAATCGCTATGTCCTTTGAGGGTGCGTATTAAAGTCCCGTCCGGTTTCCACAGCTTTATGGTTTTGTCCCGGCCTGCTGAGGCAATCATTTCGTCATTAGGGCTGAATGCTACGCTATTGACAGTATCCCTATGTGCTTTGATAATACCTTCTTTAGTGTTGTCCAGCTTCCAAAGTTTGACAGTACTGTCTGTGCTTGCCGAGGCCAGGGTCTTACTATCTGGGCTGAATGCTAGTCTGTGGACAGAACCGCTATGTCCATAGAGGGTGCGCTCCAAGGTGCCGTCCGTTTTCCAGAGTTTTACCGTTTTGTCCCAGCTTGCTGAGGCAATCATTTCGCCGTTAGGGCTGAATGCTACACTAGTGACATAATCGTTATGTCCTTTGAGGGTACCTATTAAAGTCCCATCTGGTTTCCACAGCTTTACCGTGTTGTCCTGGCTTGCTGAGGCGAGGGTGTTGCTATCTGGGCTGAATGCTAGGCTGTAGACAGAACCGCTATGTCCATAGAGGGTGCGTATTAAAGTCCCGTCTAGTTTCCACAGCTTTACCGTGTTGTCGCTACTCCCCGAAGCAATCATTTCGCCATTAGGACTGAACACTACACTATCGACATGTTCGCTATGTCCTTTGAGGGTGCGTATTAAGGTTCCATCTGGTTTCCAAAGTTGTACTTTTCCGTCAGCACGAGCCACGGCAATTCTCTTTTGATCGGGGCTGAATACTACACTCCGAACAACCTGAACATAAGGCCTTTCGTTCCCAGGCCGAAAGCCAGCATCTTTGAGAGTTTGTAGCAAGGTGCCATCAAGCCTCCTGATTTCGATATTGTCCCAATTGTCCGAACTTAACGACCAGGTAAGAAACTTACCCTCTTGGGTAGTGAAAACCCTTCCCCGCTGTTTTGAGTTGGCTTCTAAGATACCATTTCTGTTCCAAACTTTGACTGTACTATCTCCACTCGTGGCAGCAATCCGCTCACCATTAGGACTGAAAACTACGCTCATCACCCGACTGCTATGTTCTTCCAATCGGTTGCTTTCTCTTATACCATGCACCGCCTGTAGTAGTGTTCCTCTTACTTGATTTTGTAGCTGATTTTTTGGCTTGAATAACAGCAAAAGTGGTTGCTGTAGTGACTTTGCTGCCCTTAAACTATCGACCAAGGCTTGTAACTGGTTCGAGGGCAAGTTGGCTTCTGAGGCTTCTTGAGAAGCCCTAACTTGACCTATCAGCGCCTCCCTTTGAGCAATGAAAGATAAAATGGTCAACCCGCTCAATCCCAGCATTACGCCCAATGCAATTCCCCAATTCCTTTGGGTATTTCGCCGTCTTCGCTTAATACTTTGTTGTATAAATTCCGCTTCTACTTGGTTTAACCAATTGTTATTAGGAGATTTGAGTACTTCTTGATTTAATACATCTAAATAGGGGTTAGCATTCCAAAGAAACTTTGCTTGTTGCTGATTATTCCACTCTAAGGCGGATGGAGTTAAACGACGTTGTAATTCTAGATTTTTCTCTTGTTGAACCCAATGCCGTAGCTTTTCCCATCCCCGCACCAAAGCATCATGGGCTGGTTCTACATAAGGATTACCATCAGTATCTTCTCCTTTCACCAATAACCGTGCATTGGTAAAGCGCTCAATTACTTCCTTCACTAAACTATTTTTCTCTGGTGGATATTCCAATTCTGATAAAGGTACGCGCCTACGGGCTAACTCACCCCCAGTTAGGGCTACCATCCGCAGCATCACATGACGGATAACTTGGTCATAAGCGGGGTTTTCATTAACTAGCGCCTGATATTCCTGATCAGCCCTTTGAGTTAGCGATCGCATGACTCCCCCCAATTCCATATAATCGGCTTGAGTCAAAGCCCGATCAATAGTGATTCCTCTATATTGTGCCTGCCGTTGTCGTTTTAAATATTTTAAATAAAGTTCGCTCAAGGCAAAAGAAAGCAGGGGCAATGCTCCGGGCATATCCGCCACTTCATTAATCAATTCTTCTACAAGTTCGTAGGGCTGAAAATACATTACCCGTGCTTCTGCGGGTTTCTCAATCGCTTCCTTGAGTTCCCCTCGTGTCATCCCTGGTACAATAAATCGTCTGCTGTGCCAACGATTTTTAAGCACAGTATTTCCTACGTTATAGTCTGTGGGGACAAACTTTAAGCCAGCATCCCTGACTTGGGCTTCAAAGTCAGACCGTAGGGTTAATACTACCCGTAATTTATCCCCATGGGCATTTATGGCTGTGAGTATCTGTTGGAAAAACTCTTTACGCTCATCTAAGTTTTGACAGAGTGTAATAATTTCTTCGCTTTGGTCAATAAACAGTAATAACTTAGAATTGGGGTTATTTTTCGCCCAAACATCAATGGTCATTGCCAGGTTCTGCTCTGGGTTTCGTGGCTCAACATTAGGTAACTTAGCATTACATAGCACATTATTTAACCCTTGCAAGGGCGTCTCACCAGGACGGATGGGTGGCAAAATACACCATTTCTCGGTATTATCTTGCCGTAGTTTGGGAATTAATCCTGCCTTGACCAAGCTAGATTTACCGGAACCGGACGCACCCAACACCACTGTCAGGGGATTAGCTTTGACAAAATAGTCTAACTTTTCTACTAGTAATGTTCTCCCGAAAAACAGTGAACTGTGTTTCTCGTCAAAGGACTTTAAACCTCGGTAGGGATTTTGCGATGGATCTAACGGTGGTGCTGCTGGTAAATTGAGGGGATGTCCCGGGGAAAGGAAAATATACTCTCCCTTATCGTGTTTTTTGAGTGGGTGAATACCGGGAGTTTGTCGATGGCGAGATTCCTCCGTAGCTGGTTCAACCGCATCCCGCAAATACAAGTAGAGTTCCGTTGCAGTAATTACCCCATCTCCTGCAGGTTGTTCATTGGTAGCAGGAGGATAGATGTCAGCCTTGCCTGCAAGAGCCTCGATTAAGGCTGCGGCAAAGGGAGAATGGTTGCCTTTTTGACCGCGCTCCGTATTAAAATTGAAGGCATCTAAAGCTTTTTGGTCATAGGCAGCACTAGTGATTACCTGCCAAGCGGGGTCAGTAATAAAACGGTCATAACGCTCTTTATGGATCACCTCTGGTGCAGTTAATAAATCCCTAGTGCTTGACCAACGAAAGGCTCCCGCAAAGCAACAGTCAAGAATTCCCAGAAAATGACGACAGGGTAGTTTCTCCAAGGATTCTTGCAACTTAGCCATCGGTAAGTAAGTTTGAGTGGCATTCAATTGAGCATCTTGGGGAATTAAATAACCTGCCGGACCATCATCCCCATTCAGGGCAATGCCATGACCTGCAAAGTAAAATAGCAAGCGGTCATTTTCACCTACTTGTTCTGGTAGGATTTTGTCTAGAAATCGATTTAAGTTCTTGAGGGTGGCGAGTTCATTCAAGCACACCCAGACTTGGTAACCATGTTGTTTCCGCAACAGTTCCACCAGCTGTTTGGCATCATTCTCGGCATTCTGTAGGGGGGAAATACCGTTGGTATAATTATTGATGCCGATGACAAATGCCATATTTCTCGAAAATTCAGACATCAAGACAGTTCCCTTGTTAGTTGTTTATCTTTCGGTGCGATAAGCCCTACAGGCATAGCTGCGCTTACCGCACTACTTCTCAACGAAGATCAACTTTAGTGATCGCACTTCTATGCTCAGAGTTTTAATCAGGCGATCGCACTTTTGTGCTAAGAGTTGTGACAAGGCGATCGCTCTTGGGATCGAGATGAAAGTTAACTGTGTTGATCGCTCAATCTATCCTCCACGTTTCTTGATTTCCTCTCGTACTATTTTGAGTCCATTCGTCTCATCACAACTTATCAAGAGCCCCTCTGCTTCTCGAAGTTTATCTATGGCTGTTGTCTTATCAGTATCAGCAATTTTCATAGCTTCATCGTACAACTTCTCAGCCTTTCGGTAGTCGGACATGTGGAGATTAGAGGGATAAATTGGTAGTGGCATATGCGTTTAAAATTGAGGTTGTAATAGTCAGGGGTTAATAGTAATATCTAATATTATCATAATCAGACGATTTCTTCTGTAAAAAATGTTTAAGCCTATCAGTATATCGGTTCAACCAACGAAATCCAATTTAACTTTTTTGGTATATTAGAATATATGAATAGGAGGTTTTAGTTAATTTTGCTGACAAATATTACTCTGATTGGCATTTGAGCTATTCTTCAAATAGTCATGCAGCCAACTGCAACTACGCCTGAGCAAATCATCCAAATCAAAATTCCAAAGAATTACCTTTTCTTCCAAGCCAGCCGAACCAATTATTTTACGGTCATTACTAAAACTGACATCATATATATAAGTATCATCCCCTGACAAGGTTTCCAACAGACTGCCGTCTAAATTCCAAAGTTTAATCGTTCCATCATTACTTCCTGAAACTAAAGTTTGACCGCTAGGGCTAAACTTAGCGTTTGAAAAACGGGTTTTGTTATCCTCAATACTTTCAATTAATTTGCCATTTAGATTCCAAATTTTTATAGTTCTGTCGCTGCTAGCGGTCACAATCATTGTACCGTTGGGACTGAAACTGACATCCAAAACTGGAGCTTTATGACCGAAAAAAGTTTTGCGTAATTTCCCATCCAAACCCCAAAGCTTCACTGTTTTGTCATCACTGACTGAGGCAATTGTTTTGCCATCAGGGCTAAAGCTAACGCTCCTAACCTCCGCATTATGACCGACAAAAGTTTTACGTAATGTAAACATATTATCGATATCCCAAAGCTTCACTGTTTTGTCACTATTGGCTAAGGCAATTTTTGTGCCATCGGGGCTAAAGCCCATACCTAAAACACTCGTTTTGTCCTCTTTCAGAGTGTTAATTAATTTACCGTTAAGGTTCCAGAGTTTTAGCGTCCCGTTCTTACTAACAGAAGCAATCATTTTACCATTGGGACTAAAGCTTACTTTTAATAGTCTCTGATTGTGTGCTTTAAAAGTACGCAACAACTTGCCATCTCTATGCCATAGCTTAACAGTACCATCCTCATTTCCTGAGACAATTACCTGACTGTCTGGGCTGAAACTAAGCCTAGTACCTTGTAAAATTGTCGGCGATACTATACCATGGCGACTCCAGATACTTACAGATTGATCGGTACTAGCTAAAGCAATCATTTTGCTGTCCGGACTAAAACTAGGTTGATTGATAGTTCCGTTAGTAATTTGTATATTTTGCAGCTGTTGAAGATCTTTTATACTCCAAATTTTAACTGTCTGATCGCTACTGGTAGAAGCGAGCATTTTACTATCCCGACTCACATCCAAGTAAAGTACATCATCGCGATGACCTCTAAAAGTGCCGATTTGTTGACCCTTGACATTCCAAAGTTGCACCGTATTATCAGCGCTAGCCGCCGCAATTGTTTGGTTGTCAACAAAACGTACTCCAAAGAATTTTTTAATATCTTTTATATTTTGGACTAGCTTATAGTTTTTTACATTCCAGATTTTGATAGTCCGATCCAAACTAGCCGAAGCAAGAGTTTGACCATCTGGACTAAAATTTAAATCCCTAACTTGATCTTTGTGTCCTGGAAAAGTTGAGAGTAGTTTGCCATTGTAATGCCAAAGCTTTACGGTATGCTTTCCTCTGGCATTGGTAGCAGTTGCTATAGTTTGATTATCCGGACTCAAACTAACAGCCGCCATTCCTTCTTTATCTGTTATCGATTTGAGCAATGTGAAAGTGTTATTACGCTGACGCTGCCACAGCTTTATGGTGTCATCAGAGCTAGCAGAGATGAGAAGTTGACCATCAAGACTAAAGCTAACACTAAAAACCTGGTCTTTATGCTTTTTAAGCCTTTGGAGTATTCTACCATCGTGCCGCCATAATATGATGGTCTTGTCCGCACTCGCTGAAGCAATCATCTTACCATCAGGGCTAAAAGCTACACTCATAACATCCCCATCATGTCCCTTTAGGCGGTTGCGCTCCCTCATATCGTAAACTACCTTTCTTAAAGCAAGGATAACTCGCATCTTGGTGTCTTCTCTAACCACAAATGGAACCGTACTTTTCAGATGTTCTCCGGCTTTAATACCTTCTATGAGTGCTTCTAACTCATGCTTAGAGGCTAAACGCTCTTCTGTTAAAGCACTAGAAGCTTCAAGAAATCTGTTTTGAGCATCAATAGTAGAATTAATTGCAACCCAAGTCGCACTACTTAATATTACAAATGCAACATTTAGCAGGCTCCAACCGATAATACTGTTTTTACGTCTTCGCTTAATACTTTGTTGTATAAATTCCGCTTCTACTTGGTTTAACCAATTGTTATCAGGAGATTTGAGTACCTCTTGATTTAATACATCTAAATAGGGGTTAGCATTCCAAAGAAACTTTGCTTGTTGCTGATTATTCCACTCTAAGGCGGATGGAGTTAAACGACGTTGTAATTCTAGATTTTTCTCTTGTTGAACCC
>NZ_JAAHHU010000209.1:0-2574 GCF_010672095.1 Moorena sp. SIO3I6
TAATGATACGGCGAATCTTGGCTTGTTAATCGACCTTCTGCCTCGTTTTCTGATAGCAGGCACTGGATTTGCGGGAGCAGTAGCAATTGCTTTTCCCAGTCTTTTGACCGTATTACAAGCGATCAGCGAACTAACGGAAACCGGACAAGAAGGATTTGATAAATTATTAATCCGACTGGGTATTCCCAAGCATTTTCATGCCGAAGCCCAGCTCGGGGCGACGGAGTTATTACTGGTAATCTTACTAGGTTTTCACTTTTGTTTGCCCAATTTTTCTAATTTCTCTAATAGAAGAGGTTTTGAAAAGTATAAGCAAGGTCAACTAGCCAGTGCTGAAGCCCACTATCAGCAAGCCTTAGCCCTTAATCCTGATAATGTCAAAGCTCACTACAACTTAGCTTTAGTATACGAAAATTTACAACAGTTTGACAAAGCCAGAACTCAATACCAATTCGCCGTAAAAGGCGGTTTTGTTAAAGCTTATAACAACTTAGGTCGCTTGCATATTCTTAACAACAAACCCTCCTTAGCTATCCCCTTACTCTTCAAAGGTTTAGCCGGGGCTGGGCAAGCCAGTATCAAAGTTAAATACGACCTGATGAAAAACTTGGGTTGGGCTTTACTCAAGCAAGGGCGAGAGGAGCAAGCAGAACCAATTCTCCGGAGCGCGGTCTCTTTAGGCAGTAGTCCAGAAGGTATTGAAAAAATCAGCAATCGCGGTTCAGCCCACTGCTTATTAGCTCAGGTTTATCAAGGACAAAACCAGAAAACCAAAGCCCTGACCCAGTGGCAAAAATGTTGTCAATTGGGGTCAAGTGCTAATCCTGATGAGGATCTGTGGCTGGGCTTAGCTCATAAAAAATTAAAGGAGGAAAATCAATCATGTGGTCAAAACAATGGAAAACCTTAATTGCCTTTGCACTGGGGCTAGGTGTGACAGTCCCTTTCATCAAACCTGCCCTGCCTCAAATACCAAGGTTTAACCTAATTATCGCCTTGGCTCCTCCAGGTGAAGTCAAATTCCAGAAGCCCAATTGGTCAAATTTTCAACCAGCTTCTATTGGTAATTTACTCAGGGGGGATTATCAGCTGTTGGTAGGCTCAAATGCTACCGTTGAAGTCCTGTGTTCCAACTGGACAACCTGGAAACCTGAACCGGGAAGAACTTCCACCGTTAATGAAGGCTGTCCTACCGCCGGAGATAGTATAATAATTCACTCAGAGGATTATACCGCTCCTACTAGGGCAGCAAATAATCAAAACATTCCTTATCTATTAAGTCCGAGGAACACATCCTTACTCGACAACCGACCCACCCTACGCTGGCATCAGGTTGAAGGTGCAGAAAGTTACTCTGTTAGGATTCGTGGACAAGCATCAGATCTAGACTGGAAAACCTACACTAGGGAGACAGAAATTCTTTATTCAGGGGAACAACCTCTAGCACCTGGTTATTATTCGTTAATTGTTGAGACTGACAAAGGTAAACGTTCTATAGAGGAAGGGGAATTTGGTTTTCGGGTACTTGATGAAAAGAAAGCTACCACCCTATTAAAAGAAGTAGAGGAACTCCAGCAAAAACAGTTAAGTGAAGAAGCGAATTCCTTAGCCCTAGCCCATTTTTACCTCAGGGAAGACTTGAAATATAATGCCATTGATATACTCGAACAAAGCATCAAAGATGGTAATACTTTGGTAGCCACCTATCAACTGCTAGGGGATACCTACACAGAAGTGGGATTAAATCGACTGGCAAAGGAGCGTTACCTCAAAGGTTTAGAACTGGCTAAAGCAGCATCAGATTTAAACAGTCAAGCGGAAATACAAAAGAGTTTAGTAACTATCAGCTTAATTATTGACAGTAAAGAGGAAGCTTTACAGTGGTTGGAAAAAGCCCAAGTTAGTTATCGGGCTTTAGGAGATGAATCAAAGGTGAATCAATTAGAAGAGAATAAAAGTAAAATTTGACAGGCGGCTCTGGATTGAAGGTATGGGGTATCGGTATGGTTTAAACTTATCAATCAAATAGCTTACAGGTCAAAATCCTCGGGATTTATCCCTTTTGCTTTTAATTGCTCTAGCAATGCTTTCATACGATTTCGTTCAAGCTCTAAAGCTTGCTGTGCTTGTTCTAAAGCTTCTTCCGCTTGTTCTGCTCGTTGACGTTGTTGTTCTTTCTGCTCACTAATTTCTAAATAGCTAGCAAAAGGCTCACCATTGGGATAATACAGCACCAATTGAGATGCTACTAACTCAAAGGTAATTCCTAAACGGGGACTCACCCAACCCAGCATCTGGGGGATGGGTTCTAGTTTTTTTCCTGAACGCAACCAGCCTTTTAGTTTGGCTCTGTTTGGATCATACAGATAGTACTCTTCTACTCCATGGGTCCGGTAAAACTTGAGTTTATCCTCTTCTAATTCCTTGATGGTGTTGGTTTCTGATGCTATTTCAAAGGTGACTTGGGGATTAAGGTTATCTTCAACCCAGGTCTTGTAAGAACGTCGATGCCCTTTCGGTCTACCGATAACTACCATCACATCGGGGGCTTGGTTGATTTTGGGTTCTCCTTGT
>NZ_JAAHHU010000209.1:2584-8908 GCF_010672095.1 Moorena sp. SIO3I6
TATTTCAAAGGTGACTTGGGGATTAAGGTTATCTTCAACCCAGGTCTTGTAAGAACGTCGATGCCCTTTCGGTCTACCGATAACTACCATCACATCGGGGGCTTGGTTGATTTTGGGTTCTCCTTGTTCTGGATACCACAACAAATCCCCAGCGATGAATACATTAGGGTCATCTTTGAAGTGGACTTCTAGGCCATACTTAATGGTGGTAATTAGTTCAAATTGAAGGGTATTGTCGGCCATGGGTTTCCCGTCACTTTCGGGATAGAAGATGTCATCGGTGGTGGGAGTAATTTGCTGAATCATAGGAAAAATTGTTTGGGTTAATGGGAGTCGGGATCCCCCCTAGCCCCCCTTAATAAGGGGGGAATGGAGTAGGGAACAGGAAAAATCCTGTCTACCTGATTACTAGGAGAATTGCTAGAGATTATAGGTTAAAATCCTCGGGATTTATCCCTTTGGCTTTTAATTGCTCTAGCAATGCTTTCATACGAATTCGTTCAAGCTCTAAAGCTTGCTCCGCTTGTTCTGCCCGTTGGCGTTCTTGTTCTTTTTCGAGCCTTTCGAGCTCTGCCTGTTGTTGAGCCATATCTCTTTGCTCACTAATTTCTAAATAGCTAGCAAAAGGCTCACCATTGGGATAATACAGCACCAATTGAGATGCTACTAACTCAAAGGTAATTCCTAAACGGGGACTCACCCAACCCAGCATCTGGGGGATGGGTTCTAGTTTTTTTCCTGAACGCAACCAGCCTTTTAGTTTGGCTCTGTTTGGATCATACAGATAGTACTCTTCTACTCCATGGGTCCGGTAAAACTTGAGTTTATCCTCTTCTAATTCCTTGATGGTGTTGGTTTCTGATGCTATTTCAAAGGTGACTTGGGGATTAAGGTTATCTTCAACCCAGGTCTTGTAAGAACGTCGATGCCCTTTCGGTCTACCGATAACTACCATCACATCGGGGGCTTGGTTGATTTTGGGTTCTCCTTGTACTGGATACCACAACAAATCCCCGGCAACGAATACATTGGGGTAATCTTTGAAGTGGACTTCCAGGCCATACTTAATGGTGGTAATTAGTTCAAATTGAAGGGTATTGTCGGCCATTGGTTTGCCGTCACTTTCGGGATAGAAGATGTCATCGGTGGTGGGAGTAATTTGCTGAATCATAGGAAAAATTTTCACCAAATACTGGAAGCCTATTCTATCTTATCACACCCCATAAACAAACTACCATTTTAACAGATTTTTGGTGAAGCAAACGTGTTATAATTTAATTGGTGCTTGATCTTAGATTCAACAACTAAGGGATGTGTGATGTTTAATTATAGCAATCTCCCCAAGATTTTTACTTCAATCTCTTGGAAACTCTCTTTGGTACCTTTCTCTTCTGTTCTCTTGCTCCTTGGTGCTTGTCAGACTAGTCCAACAATCAACCAAACAGTTAACCGAGGTTTAGAAATTCGCTTTCTGGCAGGGAGTGACTTAAAAGATTTTTGCGATCGCGTAGCGTGACCTTCGGTCAATCGCGCTGCCACCAAACTCAATAACTCCCAGCCTAAACTAGAGGATGGTACTCCCTTTTATCTAACCTGCGATACTAAAGGAAGTGGGGATGTGGTGGAGGAAGTTCTTAATCTTACTAAACAATTGCAATCTGGTGCGATCGCTCCTGAAGACTCCCAATTTCCTACTTTAATTTCTGTCGATGGAGAAATTTACCAGAGTCAGCTGATCTTCCAGATTAATAAAATTTTTCCAGGACAGAACTATATCCCAGATTTAACTGAATCACCTCTGCTTGCTTACAGTCCGATGGTTTTTATGACCCAAGCTGATTTAGCCGGAAGTTTAGCAGCAGTGGACGATCTCTATGTTTCCTTGGTAGAGGCGAAAAATCACCAGGATCTAGACCCCAAGGCGGCTGCTTTACCAATAACCTACGTTCACACCGCCCCAACCCGTTCCAATTCTGGCTTGCAAACCCTAGTGGCTCAATTTGCTTCGGTTTCCGGTAAGCGTCCTGAAGAACTCACCATAGCTGATGTAAAAAAATACCAAGATCGGGTTCAGAAAATCCAAAACAAAATCACCCGTTACGGCAAATCTACGGGGTCTTTAGCGAAATCGATGGTGAACAACGGTCCCTTTTGGGCTTCTGTGGGCTCTGTCTACGAATCCTTAGTGATTTCTGCCAACAGTCAAGGTAATAATACGGTTAACTATCAAGCGGTTTATCCTTCTGCTACCTTTAGTTCCAACATTCGCGCCATCCTCCCCAATGCCCCATGGGTGAGTGACAAAGAAAAAGCAGCAGGGGAAAAAGTTATTGAATTCCTACGGCAACCAGAAACCCAAAAAATTGCGGTAGACTTGGGCTTACGTCCAGGGATTCCAGGGGGGCCCCTTGGCAGTAAGTTTTCCTCTGAATTTGGGGTACAAGCCAATCCTCAATACGATTCCTACCGTCCTCCTAAACCGGAAGTGGTAGAAGCGATGTTGCAAAGTTGGCAAAGCTACGCCAAAAAACCTTCCCAAGTTGCTTTAGTCGTAGATGTTTCCGGTTCTATGAGAGGTGAGAAACTCTCGGCTGTGCAGAATACGTTACTGAACTACGTGCAGAATATCGGTTCAAGGGAAAAGATAGCGATTATTCCTTTCAGTAATGAGATTAAGCAGCCCTTTATGGTGGAAGGCACACCCCAAGGAAAAGCTGAGGGGATAAAATTTATTGGTAGTCTGAAAGCTGGGGGAGGAACTCGATTATATGATAGTGCTCTTTTTGCTCGGAACTGGTTAAAACAAAATTTTAAAACAAACGCGATTAATGCGGTGTTGATTTTGACCGATGGTGATGATTCTGGCTCGGAAATTACTCTCGATAACCTCTCAAAACAATTACAAAGCAGTAACTTTGAAGCGGATGAAAGTATTGCTTTTTTCACCGTCGGTTACGGCAAACAAGGAGAATTTAGTCCTAAAGTATTGCAAACAATTGCTGAACTAAATGGGGGCTATTATCGTCAGGGCAATCCCGAAACGATTTCTAAGTTGATCGCAGATTTACAAGTTGAGTTTTAAGTCAATTATAGCAGTTATCAATTGGATGAAGTACAAATTACTTGGTTTTAGGGAGCAGGGAGCAGGGAGCAGGGAGCAGGAAAAAAAATTACATGTACCTCATTAGAATAGTTAACGCTATACAGTTTAAGTAAATTATCAGTCGCTGATTACCCATGAGGCAACCCATGTTAACGTTTGCAAATCCTCTTCATTATCCCCTAGCGGTCTTAGCAGGAGGTGTAGTCCATGCGATCGCAGTACGAGTTGCTCGACTTCCTAGCCCCATTGCTATACCCCTAGCAGGAGTGGTCACGGTGGCTGGTGCCACTGTTCTTAAGCAAAAGGAAAGTCAACGACCCCCGACCCTACAAAACCCTGCCTTGGAAAGGGAATTACAACAGGTACGACAACAGGCTCAACTGATTGCTCAGAAAGCAGAAAGCCTGCGCTCAGAATCGGAAAAACTTGCCCTTGCTACCACCGAAATGGAGCTACTTTCTACTATTCAATTCGCATGCGATCGCGTAGCGTGACCTTCGGTCAATCGCGCGTTAGAATTACCAGCCAAAATTGACCAATTCTCCCAACGTCTCCATGGTACCGACTCCCTGCTTTCAGTAACCGAGTTAAAGCAGCAGTTGCAGGAGGTAGAAGCGAAAAAAACTAAGAGTTCTGGAGTCGCTAGGCAACAATTACAGCAATTAGCGACCAGCTTGCAGCACAACATTACCCTGGCTCGACAAGGGGAAGATGCTAGACAAGCCCAGGTGATTGCTCTAGCTACTTTGATTACTGATACTGCGGGAGTTTTACAACAGTTGCAGAATCGCCTGCGGACAAGCAATTTAGAAGATGCCCAAACCGTGGAAGAATTGCGCTCCCTCAGTACCGAATTGGCAGGTTTTCAAGACAATATGGCTCTTTTCCTATCTTAACTTGATCAGAATTCATGGATAATAAAACAACTAAAACAATTACATCCCTGGGGATTATCGCTGTTTCCCTAGGCATTGCCTACGCTCCTTTACCAGGATTAAACCAAACCCTTTATGTGGTAAGTGGAACAGAATTGCAAGAACCCCTCGCTGTTCTGGAACAACGTTTTGAAGAAACCTATTCTAATATTAACATCGAATTTAAATTCCAAGGCTCCCAGGAATTAGTCAATCGCTATCTCGATGAAAAGAAGGATTTTAAACCCACAATTTTAATTCCAGCCAATGGGGTTTTGTTGAATGAATTGAGCGATCGCTGGCAAGCCCAAAACACTACTCCACCTTTTTATGATAACCCCCAACCCATTGCCAAAACCCTATTAGTAGGTATTGCTTGGCCAGAACGGGGAGAAGTTCTGTTTCCCGATGGTCGTTTTCAATGGTTAAAACTAGAAAATGCCATGAAAAAGCGCAATTGGCAGGAGATTGGCGGCAATCCTAACTGGGGTAGTTTTGACTTTGTGACTACCGATCCTAATCGTTCCAATAGCGGACAACTGACCTTAAGTCTTTGGACACAGAGTAATTCTGGGGGCGCAACCTTATCCCCAACTAATTTTAATAGCTCGGAAATTCAATCTCTGTTCGGTTTAGTAAAGCGGTCTGTCTATCAACCGCCACGCTCAACGGACACTCTATTGCAAGAGTTTATTGCTCGTGGCCCCAATGAGGCAGATGTTGCTACTGTATATGAAAGCATTGCCCTCTACCGTTGGGAACAAGCAGCCCAGACTCAAAGCAAGCCCGATCAGATTTATTATTTTAATCCCACCATTGAAACGGTTTCCACCGCAGCCATTGTGCGCAGAGATGTGAACTCGCAACAGGTAAAAGCAGCACGGAAATTCCTCCAATTCCTAACTGCTCCAGAACAACAAAAAACCTTTGTGCAATACGGTTTTCGTCCTGTGATTGGGGGTATTGATTTGCAATCTGTCTCCGGCAGTCCTTGGACAAAACGTATTCCCGGTGCAAAAACTGACCCTAATTTAAAAACTTTAGCACCACCAAATTCTGAAGTGATTGGGGAAATTCAACGGATGTGGAATCGGGTGGAGTAGGGAGTAGGGAGTAGGGAGTCGGGAGTCGGGAGTCGGCAGTCGGCAGTCGGCAGTCGTGAAACTCCCTTATTAAGGTGCTGCATCGCTGTTCCCTCTCCTCGGTTAACACCTGCATTCTAGTAATTAAATATAACCCGTTAAGCAATTGAACTAATCAACCCTAGGAGGAACAAAGATGAAACGTCTCTTACGTCGATTTCGGTCTATCGCTGAGTTTGCCCAATAGCAGCGTCCCCAGTATAACCTGCCAGTCGATTCATGAAAGCAAACCCGTGGGTGTTAAACTAGGCTGATGCCAACTAGCTCGTAATCTAACATCTGCAGCGATTACTATTTTTTTGGTTTTTCAATGATAGAATATACAACAAAAAATAATATCTAGGGAAAAAGAACAATGAAATCATTAAACGACTATAAAATTATTTTACGTCCCGATGACAATGGAACTTTTGTCGCCTATATTCCAGCCATTAAAGGATGTCATGCCTGGGGAGAAACTCCTGAAGCAGCCCTCTGTGAATTAAATCCTGTTTTTGAGATGATTCAAGAAGAATACCTCGAAGAAGGCAAAAATTTACCTGATGATGTCGAGGTAACAGTTTCTCATGCCAGCTAAAGCTAAAACCTTAGAAAAAGTTGCTAAACAATTAGGCTTTCATAAAGTTCGTCAAAAAGGAAGTCATGCCCGTTGGAAGCATCCGGATGGACGGTCAACCACTATTCCTGTTCATGGTAATGCTGAGATTGGAGGTTAGTTATTTCGAGAAATACTCAAGCAGTTAGGAATTAGTGAGAAGGAATTTGATCAACTAAAATAAGTGCGTTCGCGTAGCGTGGCCTACGGCCAATCGCTCTTTTATTGTGCGTTCGATTACACAAGATCTATCAAGACATTGTTACTATCGCTTTGGTAGAGCTAATCTAATAAAAACGACAGTGGACGACTCATATTCTGAGCAAAGCCAAGGAGCCCGCAATCCCGGTATTGGTAGAGTAATTTCCCCTGTGAATCGAATAAGAAAGTTCCCCCTCGCTGGGTCAGATAAGCCCCATTGGGCACATAAGTATTCCAGTGGCTTAAAACCTCTGTCATATTCCGCAGCCGCAGGGTTGCCAATTCAAAGGGTCTTTGAAAACCTTTGCCACCAGCCAGCCTGAAGAATGAGCCCTTGATAGGGGGAAGTGGTATACCTCGCACAACCTC
>NZ_JAAHHU010000021.1:0-55071 GCF_010672095.1 Moorena sp. SIO3I6
AATTTTTCAGTTAACACTCTTTGAGTATCAACTGTTTCTGGATGTGCTTTGATATCCGCAGGTTTGGCTGATTCGGCGGAAACAGCATAGCCATAAGCATTACCACTTTGGCTAAACAATAAGCGGTAACAAGGGATGGTATCTGAGAGAATAGAACTTGCCATCATCCCCGTATGTATTTCTAGAAGAGCCTGTGGCGGTGCTTCAAAAACTAAGCGCTGCCCTGGGAAAACAACTCTTTCAAAGTACCAGTTAGGTATATTAGTTATTCTAGCAATCTGGATCTGGCTAGTAGCGTTCACATAGCAGCACAGAAGGGAATCTTGGCTATCTGAAGGAATAGGATCAAAAACTTGTGTCATATCTATTAATTCTCTAAAGGTTAATTTATTACAAACACCAAGGTAGCATTGATGATTCCGGCGAGCTGTAAACATGGCTACTAATTATTGGAGTTTACCTCAGCCGATCACCAACAAAACACCGTTAATAGGCTGATTATTGGGATTATTTAGGATTATTTGCTGGTTTTAGCGATATTCAGCATCATTCAGGTGTAATGCTCACTCTATAAACCCTATTATATGACTTTACTCTATTAGATGACTTTATGCTGATTTTTGATCCCTATAGACAAAACTACCATACGCTTGAGGTAAGTCCCTAATTTTGGTAAAGTTAAGATATGTAAACACCAATTTCATAATTGTTGCCCACCCTTGGTAAGTTCTGCCCGCCGTAGTCTCAAAGTAGAGAAAACGGCGGTAGATAAATCTGTCTATAACTCTAGCTATAACTCTAGGTATAGATCTGCCTTGAAATCTTGAGCTTAATTGGCCTTTGGGCCACGCTACGCGAACGGAATTGGTCAAGAATAACCCAAACTAACCTTCCTGATAAAAAAAACTTATAATAACAAAAAATCATTACTATAAACAGTTACCAATGGCACAGAAAATACTATACGTTCGCCTTCCTTGTAATCCAATCTTTCCGATCGGGGTGGTTTATTTAGCTGACCATGTTCATAAACAGTTCCCGGATGTAGAACAGCGCATTTTTGACTTGGGAACTGTACCTCCCCTAGACTTTGGCAGCGCCTTGGATACTGAGATAGACCAGTTTAAACCAACCCTGTTGGTATTTTCCTGGCGCGACATTCAAATCTATGCTCCAGTGGGTGGTAGGGGTGGTAATCCCCTCCAAAATGCCTTTGAGTTTTACTATGCTGGCAATCCCTTGGTAAAATTACGGGGAGCCCTGGGGGGTCTGCGTTTAGCAGCGTCTTACTATGGGGAACTGTGGGGTAACTTGGGGTTAATCAAACAAGGACTCAAACGGGCTAAACGATATAACCCAGACGCTCGCCTGATTGTGGGGGGTGGAGCAGTTAGTGTATTCTATGAGCAGTTGGAAAATAAACTGCCAACTGGAACCATCGTTTCCGTTGGAGAAGGGGAAACCTTACTCACGAAAATTCTCCGGGGTCAGGACTTCGATGATCAGCGGTGTTATGTGGTAGGGGAAGCTAAGCCACGCGATCGCATGATCCATGAGTCTCCCACTGCCATTGAAAAAATTGCTTGCAACTACGACTATATTCAAAGCATCTGGCCGAGCTTTGATTATTACTTCCAACAGAACGACTTTTACATTGGAGTTCAAACCAAGCGTGGGTGCCCCCATAACTGCTGCTACTGTATCTATACCGTTGTAGAAGGCAAACAGGTAAGGATTAACCCGGCAGATGAAGTGGTGGCAGAAATGCGCCAACTCTATGACCGAGGCATCCGCAAGTTCTGGTTCACTGATGCTCAGTTCATTCCTGCCAAAAAATTCATTGGTGATGCGGTTGAACTGTTGCAGAAAATCCTTGATGCTGGAATGAGCGACATTAACTGGGCAGCATACATTCGGGCAGACAATCTCACCCCAGAATTATGCGACCTGATGGTAAAAACCGGGATGAATTACTTTGAAATTGGGATTACCAGTGGTTCTCAGGAACTGGTGCGGAAAATGCGCATGGGCTATAACCTACGCACCGTACTGCAAAACTGTCGTGATTTAAAAGCAGCTGGCTTCAATGACCTAGTTTCCGTCAACTATTCTTTCAATGTGATCGATGAAACCTTTGACACCATTCGTCAGACTATTGCCTATCACCGGGAACTAGAGCAAATATTTGGTAGGGATAAAGTAGAACCAGCCATCTTCTTCATTGGTCTACAACCCCATACCCATTTAGAACAGTACGCCTTTGACAAAACTATCCTCAACCGGGACTATGATCCCATGAGTCTGATGCCCTGGACAGCCAAGAAACTCCTATGGAATCCCGAACCCCTAGGGTCTTTCTTTGGTGAAGTTTGTCTGGAAGCTTGGCGGCAAAATTCTAATGATTTTGGGCGTGAAGTGATGAAAATCCTTGAAGAAAGACTAGGAGTGGCTCCATTAGAAGCAGCCCTCACTGCCCCAATATTACCAAATAAACACCAAGAAAAAAAACTAGTTTTAAATAACTAGAAAGGGATAATGGCAAAATTAAATTAACAAGTTTAAATAACAAAATTTAATTAACAATTTTTTAGTAACCATGCGCTCAGGTTCGATATTACAAAAACTAGAACAAGCCCATCGCGGCACCAAAAAACCTCTAAGCTTTGGAGTTTATTACAAAAATACCTTAGTATCGCTGTGCCATGCCCTAGAAGACTTTATCCTAGAGTCTGACAGTGCTCCACTAATGATTACGGCATTCCAGCGGGGCAAATGGTATCTTGAGGAAGCTGAACGCTATGGCGATATAGCGCTGAAATCATCTCAGGTGGTGATCATGGCCGCACCGGATGCTGGCTTTGCTGAACATCCCACCAGTCAGCGGTCGAATGTTGCCCTAGTTAGTTTAGAGTCCTCCGATCCTGTAGCTCAAGAGTGGCACTTGATTATTATTTCCGAGACATACACAGCAATGGTGTTATGTCAAGAATTATCTGAGTCGGATTATGGCACTCAAGGACTGCCAGAGCAGGATCGAGAGCGCAAATTCTATGGATTCTGGACATTTGAGCCAGACTTGGTCAGGGAGACAGTGGAGTTTGCGATCGCTCACATTGGTAACTATAACCCAGACTTGCAAGCTAGCTTAACGGCACAACTTCAAAAGATGATCGACAGCACCAAGCCACGAGACTATATTGGGGCAGTGGTGAATCGGGTCGTGAACTATCTTCAGAAAGGTCAACAAGAGTTACCGTCCCATACCTCCCCTAGCCATGCTCAGGTGTTAGACGATAACCTCGTTTCTAATGAAATGCAGGCTTTCTTGCGTATGGCTCAGCTAATTGACCAAGCGGATGCTGTGAATCCCAACGCTAGCGCTGAGGTAAAAAGCTTGTCTGAGACTATAGGCCAGTTGCTGGATTTACCAGCATGGCAACTGAAACGTTTAAGTCTGGCAGCACTCTTGCACCGTCTATCTCCCTTGCAGGGGGTCAAGATAGAACTACCCCCTAAGTCAGCTGCTCAGAAAGAGGTGATCGAGAAGCAGGAATCTCTTCCGAGGGGATCGGTGTTACGGATTATGCCTCGATTGCAGGCTGTCGCTAACATTATTACCCACCAAACCGAATCCTGGGATGGTTCAGGACAACCGGATGGCTTAGCTTACGATAACATTCCCTTGGAATCAAGGATTTTGAGGCTGATCGCTTATTTTCAGCAGCAACTCAATACCTATAAATCTGAGGAGGATGCTCTGTCTCAAGCTCTAAGAAACTGTCAGGCATTGTCAGGGGAAGCGTTTGACCCTAAACTGGTGGAAACCCTGGGACTGATAGTGATGGGAATGCAGCAGGGTATGAGTTTGCAGGCTAATCAGCCTAAAATAGCTTCAGGGATGTGGTTGCTTGATTCCTTATCTGAGGAAAAAGTAACGGTTGAAGGATCAAGGAAGAAAAGTTGAAGGTTATCAAGGTTGAAGGTTATCAAGGTTGAAGGTTATCAAGGTTGAAGGTTATCAAGGTTGAAGGTTATCAAGGTTGTTCGCCTTTGGCGTTCCCGTAGGGTAGGTTGAACGCGATTGCGTGGCCTTTTGGCCAAGGTTGAACAGTTCAAGATTGTTCTTGCCCAGGGGTCTGGTGTAGGGTAGGTTGAAGGATGAACAGTTCAAGGTTATCTGGTTGATGGAAATTGAAGCAATTCGGGCGGGGAAAGTAAAGCAACTGCCAGGAGCAGATTTGGAAGATGAGGATCTTTCCGGTAGCCAATTGGAAAAAATTAATCTTGCTGGTGCAACACTTGTGGGGGTAAATTTTTCTGGCTGTAATTTGAATGGTGCTCGTCTTGATGGTGCTAACTTAATCGGTGCCAAACTGGAATCTGCTGACTTACGGGCAAATTTGCTTGGTGCTAATTTGATGCAGGCGGATTTGAGTGGTGCGGACTTGCGGGGTGGTAATCTGCGCGGCGCTAATTTGATGGGGGCTAAGTTGAGTCAGGCTTGCTTTACCGGTGCTTTTTTAAGTGGTGCCAATTTGATGGGGGTGAATTTGCAAGGGGTGGATTTGCGAGGGGCAGATTTGCGAGGAGCTAATCTTAATGGTGCCAATTTGAAGGGAGCCGATTTGTCTCAGGCGGATTTACAAGGGGCAACCTTAAGTGAAGCCAATCTGGAAGAGGCCGATCTCCGTGGAGCTAATCTATCTGGTAGTAATCTCAGTGGGGCGAACTTGCTTTGTGCTGAGATGGATGGGGCTTCTTTAAGTGGTGTTAATTTGGATCGAGCTTGTTTAGTAGGGACTTGTGTGCCTGAGGAATAATTGGCAATAGTGGATAACGGATATAAAGGATGGCAGCTGGGGAGGTGTGTGATGGAATTGCTTAGCAATAAGTAAGACTTATTTCGATTTAAAAAATTGACTTTTTAATTCCCGTAACATTCTGCTTGTTCCTTGATTAATTGCCTGTTCTACGAGTTGAGGAATCTGTGTAGTTAAGGATAAATTGGGAAAGGTTGGACTGAGCGACGTTTCTTGATAATTTCCATCTTTGATGATGTAAATTCTAAGTTGTTGTTTGCTATAAATCCATACTTCAGGAACACCAATAGCTGCATAAACCTCAAGAGTTGTTTTTGACGTAACATCAGATTCTATAGCTAAGTCTGGGGGTGGATAAATGTCCAAGTCAATGTGAGTACAGCCTCGCATTTGAGGAGCATTCTGAATATAAAGACAGGTATCCGGTTCAACACCAGCAATTTCAGGACGTTTAAAGGTAGTTGAACCAAAATCTTCCCAGTCGCGCCCCTGTAGGTTTAATATGCCTTTAACAATATCGGCAATAATCCGGTGGGGTCTTTCGTGAATAGCAAGGGGGGACATGATTTCTAAATTTCCTTGATAGTAGGTCAGCCGCACTCGTCGCTTTTCCCCAAGTTCGTCAAGAATTGTTTCAAAGTCTTGCCATTTAAGGTTATCTATAGTAATGGCACTACCGGGTGTGAGTTGGATAGCTTTGATGGGTATGGTAACGGTCATGGTTTTTCCTCAACTGTACCGACGTGATGGGTAAGTCCTAATTGGATTAATTTGAGGGAGGGAGTGCGATCGCAAAATGCCTACACAAAATGCGATCGCATTTACAAATCCTAACTAGTCCCTGGGTTTAAGCAACACCGTTCAGCAGTCAACAAAGAAATCTATTCCACAGTCACCGACTTCGCCAAATTCCTGGGCTGATCCACATCCAACCCTCGCCTTGCCGCAATGTGATAGGCTAACAACTGCAACGGAATCACCGCCAGAATTGGTGAAAGCAACTCCTCCACCTCTGGTACAGGCAACAAATCATCAAAGATATCCATCGCCTCTTTGCCATTGCTCGGTGTCACCCCAATCAACCGAGCATCCCGAGCCTTAGCTTCCTGAGCATTAGAAATTACCTTCTCATAGACAGTACCAGGCATTGCGATCGCAACCACAGGCACCTTAGCATCCAGCAGAGCAATCGGACCATGCTTCATTTCCCCAGCTGGGTAGCCTTCAGCATGAATATAGCTAATTTCCTTAAGTTTCAGCGCCCCTTCTAAAGCAATCGGAAAATTAATCCCCCGTCCTACAAAGATAAAGTCTTGGGTTTCCGCAAAGTCATGGGCTAATTCTTCAATATACTTTTCTTGACTTTCCAGCACCTGCTCAATCTGATTAGGCAATTGCCGCAAGCCTGCCATAATTGCTTGAATTTTTTCAGGGGCGAGAGTATTACGTCGATCTGCTAAATCTAGCGCTAGACAATAAAAGGCCACTAACTGGGTCACAAAGGTTTTAGTAGCCGCCACCCCAATTTCAATCCCTGCCTGGGTATCAATCACATCAGGCACCAACTGAGCCAAAGAACTTTCTGGTCGATTCGTAATTCCCAGCAGTCGGGGCTGATACAGAGGGTCTAATCCACTGCGACGGTGTTTTTCCATCTCCAGTGCTGCTAAGGTATCAGCAGTTTCCCCAGACTGAGTTACCCCAATAGTTAGGGTATTCTTAGTTAACGGACCTGGTGCATAACGAAACTCAGATGCATACTGCACCATGGTAGGAATTCCTGCCAACTGCTCCAACAAATATTTACCCACCAAACTAGCGTGCCAACTGGTTCCGCACGCCAGAATCTGAATCTGTTCTACATCCTCGTACAGTGACTCTGGTATGCCTAACTGAACTGGGGAATTAGCCAGGTCTGCCTCTGTCTGTGTAGGATTAGCATGCCAATTACTATTGAGATACCGCTCGAAACAGTTGCGCACTACCCCTGGTTGCTCATAAATTTCCTTAAGCATAAAGTGTCGGAATCCTTGCTTTTCCACTTGAAAGGGATTCCAACTGAGGGTACGGGGGAACTTATTCAAGCGACGACCCTCAAAGTCGTAAACTTCTGCCCCTAGGGGAGTTAACCGTGCGATTTCCCCATTGTCTAAGTTCAATACTGCCCTGGTATGGGGTAACAATGCTGGGGTATCTGAGCCAAAGAAAAATTCCCCTTGACCAAACCCAATAATCAAAGGAGCCTGTTGCCGCACTCCAATCAATTCATCAGGATAGTCAGCACAAAGGATAGCTAGGGCAAAAGCTCCCTCTAATCGATTCACTGTTTGCCGCACTGCTTCTAGGAAAGGAGAGAAGAAGGAAGAGGAAGAAGCAGAATTTTGCTGTAAACACTCAGCAATTAGATGGGGAATAACTTCTGTATCGGTATCGGAGCGGAATTCATGTCCCTGCTGGATCAATTCTTCCCGCAATTCCCGGTAGTTTTCAACAATGCCATTTTGTACCACTGCCACCCGCATTGCCATATCCATGTGGGGGTGAGCATTATACTCTTCCGGTTTACCATGGGTTGCCCAGCGCGTGTGTCCAATGCCAATCCGCGCCTGGTTTTCGATTTGTACCAGTTTTTCCCGCAAATTGTGCAATTTTCCCTTAGCACGTACACAATGAACGTCCCCTTCCGAGACTGTAGCAATCCCAGCAGAATCATAGCCTCGATATTCGAGTTTCTCTAATCCTGCCATTAAAATTTCTGTAGCGATTTGCGGACCGATATAGCCGACTATTCCACACATAGTGTTGAGTTTAGTAAGTAACCATAATACTCAAACTATAGCCGTGCTAACAGTGGAGTGTCCTGTGTTGACGGTTAACCGTCAACGGTTGACCATCAACAGTCAACCGTCAACATCAGATAGATTGCTAGGTTAATGGTTAGTAAGCCAAGCCCATGCTACGAGTTGTTTCAGCTCCCAGGTAAACCCGGATGCTCAAGAAGTCAGTAGGACAAGCAGTTTCGCACCGCTTGCAACCAATACAGTCTTCTGTACGAGGAGAAGAGGCAATCTGACCAGCTTTACAGCCATCCCAGGGAACCATCTCCAATACATCTAGAGGGCAAGCCCGAACACATTGGGTGCAACCAATACAGGTATCGTAAATTTTAACGCTATGAGACATTGATTTAAGAACTCCTACATTTTTTTATCGGACATTGCGGAAAAACCGCTGACCTGTCTCCTTGGGAAAATTGGGGATATTCCCGATGATTCCACCAGGATTATCTTTGCCTAGGTTCGTGCTTGTTGGCGTTTCAGGCAAACGACAGGGAATTTTAAGGATCAAGGGCTAGTTTACCGCAGGGTTTTGATAGTCTTGCGCCAGAGGTTACAGAACTTTAAATTCTTTAATATATCAGTATCAGAAACTATTGTGTGATCGAGCCTAATCTATGGGTCAACCTCAGGAAGAGCGATAACGGGGAAACCTTGGTAATTCAATAGACGCTAAGGATTTGCGCCCTTTGGAGGGACGTAGGGGATAGAGTACTGGTGATGGCGACTTACCCTGAGACGGAAATACGTCATTGGTCTGATTTGACTGTGACTCAGCCTCTATGATATCTTCTGGCAATTCCTGACTCGATGGATTTGCTTCAGGCTCCAAGGTCTGAGTATGGTCTGACCTACTGGTTTGCTCAAGGTCACTAGTCAATTCAACGGTTTGGTCAGATTCATCTGAGTTAGTCGTTTCTAGTTCTGATCTGCCATCGACTTTGGCATTAGCCGACTCTGATGGCAACTCCGACAACCCAAATTCCTCTGCCAGGGCAGACATTTGCTCAATTAACTGTTGTGCTACTTCTATCTCTTTGGCTGTCACATTTTCAGGGGAGATTACCTGAGTTTGCCCTGGACCCGAGGCATCTGCTGGGGATATAGGATCAGTTTGGTTAGGTTGGCTGCTGTCAACCGATAACGCTTCTGTGGTAGATTGAGACTGGACAGAAGAATTACCAGTACTGCTGAAAATAAATTCTTCTGCAAATAACTCTGGGTCAGCAGACCAGGGTCTAATCGCCTGGGCTTTTTGTAGCAGAGATTGCTGAGCAATGATGCTCCGACTCTCTTGCTGTTGTAGTACAGAATTCTCAGAGGCAGGCATTTCCAGACACTTTTCTAAGGCTACCTTAAATTGCAAGGTTTGCTGTTGTTGTCGGTATAGACGGGTTCTAAGTTCTCGACAGGTATCTTTCAATTGCACCAGCTGATGAGATTGTTCGTTGTAGCGCTGCTGGGTTTGGGAATAGTCCTGTTCGAGTCTGGCAACTTGATCCTGAGAGCTTTGTAACTGTTCTGATAAGGTTTCAACCAAAATTTGCTGGCGTTGACCGGATTGATGGGATGATTCTAGAGTGTGGAACAAACGGGTTAATTGGTCTTGAACTGTATTGAGTTCCAGATCTTTTGTGGACAGGAGTTTGTCGTACTCTCGCAATTGCTTAGCTTGTCCGTTTAACTCCTGCTGTTTTTCCTGGAGTGCTTGCTGCAGCTGNCCTACTTCCCACTCCCCACTCCCCACTCCCTACTCCCTACTCCCTACTCCCTACTCCCTACTCCCTACTCCCTACTCCCTACTCCCTTTTCTATAGTGCTAGGGCTGTGCTTTTGGATCACCATACTTAATCAAAAGTGCGATCGCTATACTCACAACCAAAATTAACATCATACTCAAAGCTGACCCAAATCCCCAGTTTTGAGTAGCTCCTAAAAACTGGTTATAAATCAATCTTGCTCCAGTCATACTCGATGCTCCCCCTAGCAATTCCGGATTAATAAAATCCCCTAATCCAGAGATAAATACCAGCAAAGAACCTGCAGCAATTCCTGGTAGAGTTTGGGGTACAGTTACTTTCCAAAACGTTTGATAGGGATTTGCCCCTAAATCCGCCGCCGCTTCTAACAACCGTTTGTCTAACTTTTCTATAGACGCATAGAGAATCAAGACCATATATGGCAGAAAGCTGTAAGCCATGGCAATCAATACAGCAGCACTACGATTGAGCAAATCCAACCCTGGTAGTCCAAGAGTAGTCAGGACTGTATTGAGAACCCCAGTCGGTCGCAGAATGCTAATCCAGGCATAAGAACGCAGTAGAGAGGATGTCCACAACGGTAATATAAAACCCAGCAGCAGTAAATTTTGCCACCGCTTGGGTGCTAGCTGAGCAATCCAATAAGCCACAGGAAATCCTAGCACAAGACAAATCACAGTGGTTCCCATGGCCAAAAAAAGCGATCGCCCCATCACTTGCAAGATTACTGGATCAAATATCCGCAAATAATTATCAATACCAGAGGGATTGACCACATCTCCTGGTCTAATGTTGGGTACCAAACTTAGTTCAAAAATCACTAGGGTTGGCAGCACCAACAACAAAGCTAACCATATACCTGCTGGACTGAGCAATCCTAGGGGTTCTAACCACTGCCATCGTAAGTGTCTCTTATCTTGCATAACTGGGGATTCAGCAATGTTCTCAGTAACGCTTTCAGTGTTATTTATCATTAGTTCTTAGTCATTATTCCAAGACTTATACCAATTTTATTAAAAAATGCTATCTTTATTTTATATAGAAATTTAAAACTCTTAAAAATTAGAGTGATTATTTATGATTTTATTACTTATGGTTTTTTATTCGTGATAATAACATTTATCAATAGCGTTTCGCTCTTTTTGATAGGTAGTTTTAATGATATTTTTATTGCTACCGTTCCGTACTATTTTCCTAAACTTTAGGGTGTTGAAAAGGGCTAATTCCTAACTCCTAAGCACTGGTCAACTGAGTCCAGTATCGGTCATAAAGTTCGCTAACCTCGTCAACAGGTGCAAGACCTTCACAACGTTCTAACGCTGATTGTTCTGGAAACAAACTTTGATCCTCTTGGATGTCACGGGACAATAGCTTAAAGGCTTTCTGGTTTGGTGTGGCGAAGCTCAACCGTTCACAAATTTGAGCAGCAACATCTGCTTCTAACATAAAGTTAATCCAAGCGTAGGCACCCTCAAGATTGGGAGCTGTTTTGGGAATTGCCAAGGTATCGGTCCACAAGGAAGAACCACTTTTCGGTAGCACGTACTGCAAATCTGGGTTTTCTGCCATGATGTCAACAGCATCGGAGGAGTAACACATCGCAACCCATAAATCCCCAGTCAGGATTTGCGATCGCCAAGCATCAGAAGAAAATGAAGCAATACTTGGTTTTAACTCCACCAACGTTTCATAGGCCTTTTTGATCTCCTGGGGATTGGTAGAGTTGTACGAGTAACCCAACATTTTCAAAGTTGCACCCATCACTTCTCGCACATCGTTGAGCAAAGTCATCCGTCTCGATAATTTATCTTTATATTGCCAAAGATAGCTCCAATCCTCCGGTACCTTAGATAGTTTTTTGGAGTTGTAAATCAAACCTGTTGTTCCCCAGCTCAGAGGAATACTGTGCAAATTGTTGGGGTCATATATAGGATTGAGGAACTTAGAAAACAGTCGATTTATTCCGATGATGCGTTCAAAATCCAGTTTCACCAACAGATCCAACTCCACCATCTTCCGCACCATGTAGTCAGACGGGTAGATAATGCTATAGGCTCCACCCCCAGAAGCCTGAAGTCGAGCAAGCATAGCTTCGTTGGAATCAAAGACATCGACTACAGCTTTGATTCCAGTTATTTCCTTAAAGCGGTCTAGTAGCTCATCATCGGTATAGTTAGTCCAAGTGTAGATAAATAGTTTATTTCTGTCACCTGGTGAAGGAGGTGTTGGTCTGACCTCAGCTAGAGTCCAGCCACATCCAGACAAGGTTAGACCTGATAGGGTAGCGACCGTGGCTAGCTGTAAAAAGTTGCGCCTTGTAGGGCGTTTTAGTAATGATTGTCGATCCTTAGAAAGCACGATTGAAAAGGTTGAAGGTTGACGTTTGTTTTTGCCCAGGCGTCCATTTTAGGGTAGGTTGAAGAAAGTTATTCACAACGGATTACCGATTACCCATTACCCTAAAATGGATAGGATAATTAATCCAGCGGATTTTATCTAGTCAACAAATAAAAATCTCTTGCTCTACTCAGCACTATTTTCCAAGCAAACTAGGCTCAAAAACTACCGAAATCCTCAAATTATTCCTCCAACACTCGACAATCCGTGGGTGCCCAACGAGCATAAATTGTCGTGTGAGGGTCTGGTAACTTGTTATTGGTGTTGGCCAGTATGACTCTGAGACAGTCGCCACTGAGTAACTCCACCACACATTGAATATGAGTACCCAGGTACATCGCGTGTTTGAGACGTCCTTCAAAGCAATTCATTGTAGTAGTAGTAGTTGTTGTTGTTGGGGGGGAAAGACTAAGGCGAATTTTCTCTGGTCGTACACCTACTACAATATCCTGAGCATTAGAATTATCCAGGACTTCTTTAACGGATGGAGACTCAACCACAATCTTGATACCAGTCTTGGTGGTAATTTCAAGTGTGTCGGCATCGGACCGTTGCAGACGACCTTTAAATAAATTGGTATCACCGATAAAGTCCGCCACAAAGGTTGTCCGAGGATTTTCATAGATTTCTCTGGGGGAACCAACTTGCTCAATTTTACCTGCACGCATCACAGCGATACGGTCAGAAAGACTCATAGCTTCTTCTTGGTCGTGGGTCACCATCACAAAGGTTAACCCCAGGTCTTGATGGAGATTTGACAGTTCCACCTGCATCTGTTTGCGCAGCTTGAAATCTAGCGCTCCCAAAGGTTCATCCAACAACAGCACCGCTGGTCGATTAACTAATGCTCGGGCTAATGCCACTCGTTGCTGTTGACCCCCAGACAATTGAGGGGGATACCGATTCGCCAATCCCTCCAGTTTCACTTGTTTGAGGGCTGCTTTGACTCGTTCCTCAACCTCCAATGAGGGTAGCTTTTTTAGCCGTAGACCGAAGGCAATATTTTCGGAAACACTCAGGTGATTGAATAGAGCATAACTTTGAAAGACAGTATTGACAGGTCGGCGGTGTGGTGGAATATGATTCATCGAGCGTCCCTGAATCATTACCTCCCCAGCTGAAGGCATCTCAAATCCCGCTACTAAACGCAAGGTTGTAGTCTTGCCACAGCCAGACGGACCAAGAATGCTAAAAAATTCTCCTCGACGGATAGTTAAGTCAACACCACGAACAACAGTCTCGGTGTCGAACACTTTAAAAACCTTCCGGAGTTCAACATCAAGTTTAGCTGTAGTCGTAGTAGTCGGACGTGGTTCTTTAACAGTCGTTTGAAACATGGTGGTTATTTCAGCAGTAGTGATGCCCCCAGAGTCATGCCTCGTCTGTCTGCATCTGTGCAACACGGTTTCTCTCCTTGGGTTTATTTTATCCTCCAACCTAAAAATACTCCTGCAGTAGCTAAACAGATCTGCACTGATCCAGTAGCTGAGGTGCAGAAGTAAATTGCTGGGTATTAGCCGTGACTAGGTATTAAGCTAATGGTAAGAGCTATTAGAACAGGGGCAAATCAGAGCCTCCTTAATCAAGGCTTTGGGGCAGATCTAGGTGAATTAGTGTGGGCAATCCCAAGGGCATATTCCAATTCTGCTCACTACACCCGGTCACCCTCAACCCCATACCCAGTTTTAACCGACAAGCTTGGGGCGTGAGTCCTGTTGTTTTGTTGTCAATTGTCAATCCTTAATTCTTAATTGAAAAGGGAGACTTATTCGGAATCAAAGCCAATAGGTTACTGGGATTGATCAGGTGACTATTCGCCTTAATTGCCCAATTCCGTGTTCTCCAAGTGCGATTCCCCATTCTCAGACCTCTGACGATGACATTAATTCAGCCTTCCTTATCTCCATTTGCAGTGCATCGATCTAATTCCCGCACTGTCGGACGCAAATACCAATCCGTAGTGATTATGGTACTGATTAGCCTATTCTTGCTGGGGGGAATTGCTTCCCGTTTAGCGTATTTACAGCTAGTTCAAGGGGAACGCAACCAACAGCTGGCAGAAAATAACCGGATTCGTCTGATTCCCAAGCCCCCTATACGGGGCAATATTTTTGACCGTAAGGGAAGAGTATTAGCTAGCTATCGGTTGTCTCACTCGGTATTTGTGTGGCCGATGGTTCTTAGGCAGGAGCAATGGCCCCAAACTCGCAAACGCCTGTCCCAAATTTTGAAGATACCAGACGCTGAGATTCAAAAGCGTCTGGAACAAGCGGGCTATAACTCTCCTTACCTACTTCGGATTGCCCGTGGTGTTACTCCCGCTCAAGTTACTGCCTTGGCTGAGTACAGCAATGAATTACAGGGGATAGAGGTGGATATTGATGCCTTGCGGTACTATCCCCATGGACAGCTATCGGCTCACGTTCTAGGTTATACTGGAGAGCTGGACTATGAAGAGCTGCAACGGCGTAAACCTGACGGCTACCGCCTCGGTGATGTGGTTGGCAAAATGGGGGTGGAGAAGTCCTATGAGCATCTGCTACGGGGAGAATGGGGCGGTCAGCAAGTAGAAGTTGATGGTGCTGGACGAGTCGTCAGGGTTCTGGGTCAGAAACAGGCACAAGCGGGTAAACCTATCCATATAACCATCGATATAGATGTGCAGAAGGCAGCCGAGGCAGCATTAGGCGATCGCAAAGGGGCAGTCGTGGCTATAGACCCCAACACCGGTGCTGTCCTCGCAATGGTTTCTCGTCCAACCTTTGACCCGAATATTTTCTCGACTCGCATCACCTCAGAAACCTGGCGAAAGCTACAAGGCAGAGGGAATCCGTTTATCAACCGGGCAATGCGAGGGTTTCCTCCAGCCAGTACATTTAAGGTGGTCACGGCTTCGGCGGGTATGGAATCTGGTCGGTATTCTCCCAAAACTGTTTTACAGACTTATCCTTACCTGTATGTCGGTGGTCATGCCTTTGGGGAGTGGAACCGAGCCGGATTTGGTCCAATGGGATTTGTGGGTGCTATGGCTTGGAGCAGTAACACCTTCTTTGGTCAAATCGGTCGAGGGGTTGGGGGGAAAACCCTGATTGAATGGGCTCGTAGATATGGCTTTGGTGAAAAAACTGGTATTGAGTTATCCGGCGAATCCAGTGGTTTGATAGTGGATGATGCCTGGAAGCGGAAAAACTACAATTGGGGATGGACCGTTGGGGATACCATAAATATGTCTATTGGTCAAGGGTTTACCCTAGGAACACCCTTACAATCCTCGGTGATGTTTTCTGCAGTTGCCAATGGTGGCTATCGGGTTAAACCCCACTTGCTCAAGAACAATCAGGATGCTATTAAAGGGCGAGTGTCCATCAATATGAAGCCATCAACGATTCAGACCCTGCGCCGAGGATTGCGAGCTGTGGTAACTGGGGGAACAGGAGCGGCATTGAGGGTGCCAGAGTTGCCTCCTGCCGCTGGTAAGAGTGGAACAGCAGAGGCTCCTCCTGGGAAAGCTCATGCTTGGTTTGGTGGTTTTGCCCCCTATGATAAACCCGAGATTGCGGTTGTTGCTTTTGTGGAACATTCCGGCGGCGGTGGAGGTTCAGTGGCAGGACCAATTGTGCGCCAGGTGATGGAGGCTTATTTTAAGCATAAATAGTAATTAGTTATGTTTAATTACCAACAGACTCTGGTCAGTAACCTTCGACTCAGGAGCAACCAACTCAGGGCTAACCAAGTTAGGGCTAACCAACTCAACACTAACGACTCAAGGTGTTGACATGATCTGAATTCCCTGACTCGATAATTTGGTTACCCAAAACTCCAAATCTGGGTCAGTAATGTCAATGCTTACTTTCTGTTGAATTTCCTGGGCTTGCTCCTGGGACTCGCACAGGGCAAATACCGTCGGACCTGAACCAGACATCATGGTTCCTATGGCACCACTATTCTCAAAGGCTTCCCGTAGTTGCAAGACTTGGGGGTGATTGGGTAACACCACTTTCTCTAAATCATTGCGCAATAGTTTTCCAATCTGTCCCCCATCCTTATTGAGGATTTCCTTAACCATCGGACCACTATGAAAACGATTAGCACGGGATTCTAAGTCCTCAGGCTCCCGGATATAGGTTTCCCCAAACTGATTTCGATAAGTCTGATAAGCCCAAGCAGTAGAAACCATGAGACTGCGGTATTTACCCAACACGACATATAGAGAATCTAGTCCCGGTAGGGCAGACAATCGCTCACCTCTGCCCAGAGCTAGAGCGGTGCCACCAGCAAGGCAAAACGGCACATCCGATCCAAGCTGTGCTGCCAATTGTTCTAATTCCGGGTGGGTTAATCCCAATTGCCACAACATATCGATTCCTACTAACACAGCCGCTGCATCCGTCGAGCCACCAGCTAGTCCAGCGGCTACAGGAATTCGCTTGTGGATAGTAATTTCTACACCGCCCAAGTTAGCAAAGTACTCAGGAAACTCCTCCCACATCAAGGCAGCTGCTTTATAAGCGAGGTTGCTTTCATCCGTTGGCACTTGGGGATGATGACAGTGGACTTTAATCTCCTGTGTACCAATGGCACGGATGTCGATTTGATCAGCTAATTCGATGCTTTGGAGAATCATTGCGAGTTCGTGATAACCATCACCCGCATCACCGATGATTTCCAAATACAGATTGATTTTAGCTGGGGCATTTAGGGAATAAGAATGCATTCTTTATGGTGATCTGATTCGCTAGGGCTATCCATTGAGCAACACTAAGGTCTTCGGCTCGGGCTTGAGGGCTTATTTCTAATTGTTCCAGCAATTGGGTGATGCGATCGCGTTCGATTACAGATTTTAAATTATTGCGCAACATTTTTCGTTTGCTGCCAAAGCCCAGTTTCAATAGTGTCTCCAAGCATCTGGGGTCAGAAGCTGGTGGTTCAGCTAGGCTCGGATGTAACCGCACCACAGCAGAATCAACCTTGGGGGGAGGAGAGAAGGCCGACCCAGGGACATCGCAAATCAATTCACATTCGGCGAGATACTGCACCCGCACTGATAATGCCCCGAATTGTCTACAACTGGGTTTGGCATATAACCGCTGAGCGACTTCTTTTTGCACTAGCAGCACGATTAAATCAAACCCTGGCACAGCTGGCTGAGTAATAGTACCTAGCAACTTTTCCAGAATCGGACCGGTGATATTATATGGGATATTGGCAACAACTTTATTGGGTTGTTGGAAATTGGAAAAGTTAGCTAACAAGGTATCTAAGTCTAGGGATAGAAAGTCCCCTTGTAGCAGTAAGAAATTATCTATCTTACCTAGTTTTTTCACTAATAATCGGCACAAGTCTCGATCAATTTCTACCGCCACTACAGACTGAACAAAAGGCAGTAACCGCTGGGTAAGAATGCCAGTACCCGGACCAATTTCTAGAATGCGATCGCTTTTTTGTAAATTAGCAGCTGCCACGATTTGGTTCAGTGCATCCTCGCTACGCAGCCAATGTTGAGCAAATTTTTTACGAGCTTTTAAGGTCATTGCCCAATTTTATAGGATTTATCAATTCGGTCCCCAATTGACAACCGAAGCGCGTAATTACCGATTACTGAAGTATAATAATGATGCTAATGTACAGGATATTATTGAAAGTTTTGCTAATCACTTCTAATCGGGTTTATTTCATGAATGTTACTTACTTTTTAATTAACCAGTAACAACTAACCAAGTTAGTAAACCTACGAACATAAGCTCAAAGGTTAATCAATTTATTTTCAGGAAGTTTTGGAACAAACCTTGGTTTTGCCAGGCGTAATTCTTGGCAACACGCTTTAACTTGGCGATATTGCTCCGAGTCGCATCATCCATTATGTCATTAGTGATTTGCGGTTGTAGACGCAGGTAACGAGAAACTGCATCCTCGGATTCTAAGCTACCCATCAACTCTTTGGTAATATACCGGTGAATGTCAGAAGGAGCATCAAATAGCACTTCAATCAATCGTCCTTGCCATCCCCATTGTCCCAATCCCCAGCCTCTAGCTTTTTCCCAAGGAATGGGGCGGTTGGATGCTCCTGTGCCAATGGAGATTATAGAAATTTCCTCAAGGGAATGATTTAAGCGGATCGCTTCAGCTAATGCACAGCTTGAGGGATTATTCGCCCCAACTCCACCATCAATCGCTGAGTAAGTCTTGCTTTGAGTCTTGAGTTGATGGGCTGGAAAATAGGTGGGGGCAGATGCGGAACAGACACAGGCTTCCCACAAGGGAACATGGAAATAATCTTTGTCTTCACGCCAGCTTTTAAATATTATCGGCATGCGACTCATAGTGTCATAGGCTGTGATCAACAGCCGAGGTGAATCGTAGATATCCGACAGCTTGGTCGTCCCAAACTGTTCTTTCATCACCTCAATTAACCCCTGATTGGAGTGTTTAGGAGCAGAAAGACCATACTGAAGGATCACCTTAAGCCGCTTTAGTGAAAAACGGCTGGTGTAGCGGAAAATCCTTTCCCCTTTCTGTTCATAAAGTCTAATCATCTCCCGACTGGGGATGCCAGTGGCAATTCCGGCAGCCAAGATTGAACCAGTGGAGGTACCTGCAATTAAATCAAAATACTTGTTGAGGGGCTGGTTAATATCTTTCTCTAATTCCGCCAAGATTACTGCTGCGATAACGCCCCGAATACCACCGCCATCTAAGCTGAGTATGCGAAAAGTCATGATCCCCCTAAAAACCCACGATGTTGAATTATTCCTCCTACCTATTGTGACGGGTTCTAGTCACTTCCAGGGTGATATTACCTCCAAAATCTGGAATCGGGGCACCAGGTTTGCTTAACTGCACCTGAACTTGCTCCACCTTATCGAATTCTAGAATCGCATTAGCAATTTGAACTGCCAATTTTTCGATCAGGGCACATTTTGAGGTTTTAACCAAATGCTTGACAGTATCAATAGTTTGCCGATAATCCATGGTATCCCTAAGGTCATCACTTTCTCCCGCAGGGCTTAGATCTAGCCACAGGGTCAGGTCTACTTCAAACCACTGTCCTAGGGTCTGTTCTTCCGGTAGGTAGCCAGTGTAACCGTAGCAGCGAATATTGCTCAGTTTAATACAGTCCATCATTTGTCAAGTTTTCCCTCATCTATGCTTTATCACCAAAGTCAACGATTGCCATTAGCGCTACTACTTTGGGTTAATCGCTTTTAAAATCTAATGTTTAAAAATGAGAATTGCTGGAATTTACTACCAGAATTTTTGTCTCAATTCAACCCCTAGCATACAACGATATCTCTTGCTGTGCTTTCACCCTTCGTTCTCTTGGTGCGCGTTCACGCTTGTCGGGACACCCGACCGGGGTCGCACCGCGTCGCAAAAAGTGCGGTGTTGCACCGCTGCCTAAGTCCGCTCCTTTATTAGATTTGTACCCAAGCAATCCATAACCAGGGACTTGTGTTTTATAGTCTTAGTCTGTTCCAGTCTCTAAGGATACTGCTGGAGAAAGGGGTTTCCCGATTTGGGGTTCGGTACCTGTAAGTAGACGCTGGATGTTACTGCGGTGACGGATGATCACATATATGCCAGCAGCAATACCAAATAGCTCATAGGCAAGAGGAGCTTTGGTAAGGTACATCAGTAGGGAAACAGCGATCGCACCAGCAATGGAACTGAGAGAGACAATACGAGAAATGGCCAAGACTACTGCAAATACACCTACGGTTCCTAACCCTACAGGCCAAGACATGGTGAAGATAACACCTATACTGGTCGCAACGGATTTACCTCCGGTGAAGTTTAGCCAAATGGATTTACTATGACCAAAGATAGCAGCAAACGCAGCTAATGCCACTAACCAGGGTTGCCACGTTTCAGGCAGTAGGGAAACTTGTGTCAGGGTATAAAAGCCATTGACTAGACTAATAGCAGCTACTCCTTTCAAGGCATCAATCAGTAATACCACCACTGCTGGTCCTTTGCCCACAGTTCTCAATATATTGGTGGCACCGGTGGAGCCAGAGCCATGCTCACGAATATCAATATCTTTAAGCCAGCGTCCTGCTAGGTAACCAGTAGGCAGGGAACCTAATAAATAGGCTGAGATTACTAGTAGCCCACTCCAAGTTAAGTTAAGTACCATTGGTGTCATGTTGAAAATTTTCACAAGATCCGGCATTGACATCCTCCCGCCGCTAAATCCGGCGATTATAGCGGGGGATTCCTAAGACTCACGACTTAGGTTTCTGCTTCCTTCTCCCTTTTTTTGGAGTTTTTCGCACCAGCCTTCCGAGACTTACTCTCCTCGGGTCTTACGGTCGCTCCACAGACTGACACGGCAAGCCCTGCCGCCAAAATATTAATTGATGCGTTGATATCGCGATCGTGGTGAGTATTGCAAGATGGACAATCCCACTCTCGAACATTTAACGGTAAAGATTCGACGCGATTCAAGCACACAGAACATAACTTGCTACTGGGAAACCATCTGTCAATTGATACAGCTTCACGGTTGTACCACTCTGACTTGTATTTGATTTGACGGATTATTTCTGCCCAGTTAGCATCACTAATCACCAGCGCTAATTTGTGGTTTTTGACCAGATTTTTCACAGCTAAGTCCTCAAACGCAATCAATTGGTTTTCTTTGACCAGTTTAGTAGTTAGCTTGTGGGTAAAATCCCTTCTAGCGTCCTTGATTTTTGCGTGTATCCTGGCTACCTTCAATCTGGCTTTGTAGCGATTGTTAGATCCTTTCTGTTTCCGCGACAAAGCTTTTTGGTATTTAGCCAGTTTTTTCTTGAGCTTTTTAAAATGCTTTGGGTTAGCAATCTTATCTCCGTCACTGGTTGTAATTAGGCTAGTAATTCCTAGATCAAAACCAACTCGTTTATCCGTGGTAGGTAAACTCAAGTCTCTAGGGTCATTGAACCTGATCGAGACATGCCAACGATTGGACGGATCTAAACTAACTGTAACGGTACTTGGATTGCAGTTTGCAGGTAGCTGACGACTCCAGCGAATAGGCAAAGGTTCTTGACATTTAGCTAGATATATCTGACCATTTTTCCATTTAAATGCGGATTTTGTGAATTCCGCACTACCACCATTCCGCTTTTTCTTGAAGTTTGGATATTTAATGCGACCTGCAAAGAAGTTCGTAAAAGCAGTTTGAAGATGTCTTAATCCCTGTTGAAGTGGAACAGAGCTAACTTCATTTAAAAAGAACAAATCATCCTCTTTCTTCCATCCTGTCAACATTGAGGAAGTTTCTTTATAGCTGACTCGTTTTTGGTGCTCGTACCATCCTTTTGTTCTAGCGTCCAAGGCTTTGTTGTATACAAGTCTTACGCAGCCTAGAGTTCTCCTTAACAGAGTCTCCTGTTCAGGGGTTGGGTAAAAACGGTAACGGTAAGCTTTTTCAGTCATGCTTACATTTTAAAGCGTTCCGTGTAAGATGTCAAGGGGAGGTGCGCTTTCCGTTCGCCTTTGGCGAACGGAAAGCGCACCTAGCAATTCATGAGGGGCTGTGTGCGGAACCTGCGTCCGCACTTTATACGCCCCGTCTCCCGCTAACCCTACCGGTATAACGGGAGTATTCTTGCTCTTAAGGATAATCGTCATAGGTATACATCTGCCGAGGATCAGGTGCAAAAGCCAACCATAGGGGAAATTGCAATAATGAGAGACTGATTTTATCTTCGGTTTCGTCAACAATGATTAAGGCTAACTGATCCCGCTTGATCAGTCGTTCCGCTTTTTGAACCAGGGCTATTGGATCTTCAAATAAAACAACTCCCCGTTCTGGACCAAAATCACTGCGGGAGATTCCTAGGCAGTCCTGTAATCCTCTGCGCCATTCTCCCAGTCGTTCTGGGGTGTTGGCAAGGACAAGAGTACGTAGGCGATTGTCATATAGTGTCCGCAACACGGATATAACCGCTGAGGCAATTAAAACATTTTGTAAGCGGCTCCCCATAGTTTGCAGCGCACCACGACCACCTTGGGAAAAAAACCACTGAGACACTTTTTCAGCGTGAATTGGCTCAAAGGTACGACGCAGTTGCCAGGGAGGACCATAATAATCTGGCATTTTGCGATATTGATCCAACAGCTGACGAATCTGTCGGACTTCGTCTTTAAAGGCTTGTTCGGCAAATTGTGGGTTGCCTCTGGTGGGGGGTGGTGGGGGTTCTTCTAATGCTGGCCGTGGTGTTTCGGTTGGCGGCTGGGAGAGTTCCAGTTGTTCAGCAGCAGCAGCTAGGTCTTGTAAGGAGCCAACCAAATAATCTTTAAAGCCTTGAACCCGAATGGCTAGCTCTTGAGATACACCCGCAAAACTGGTGCGCATTTCTTCACGAATGCGTTCCCGGCGGCGTTCTAATTGCTCAATAGAAATTTGCAACTTTTGCTTGCGTTGCTCCAGTTCGGTCAGACCTTCAAGTATCATCCGCTCCACAACTGCTTGGGTGGTTCCCAATTCCTTTGAAACCAGTGACTGTTCATGGTTTTGCAGATGGGCAATTCTCTGTCTCAACTCCTGTTCTTTTTGCTCAAGTTCAGCCACAGTTTGAGCTAAGCTAGCCATTTTTTTTGCTTGATCTGAAGACTGCCCTAGTTGAATTTGACTTACTTTCTCCTCCTGCAGCGGATCACTTGACTGTGTGGCTTTAGCTTTGTCATGGTCTGATAGGGTCAGAGAAATGGGAGGAAGGTCGGGAGCTTGAGAGTTATCCCTAGGAGTAGCCCTATCCTGATTTGGCAAATTTGACTCCTGTGAATTATATAATCCCTTAACTGCTTGGTTTTTATCTTGCTCTTGTTCTGGGTTTTGTGGGTCTTCGGAATTCATTTAAACTGATTTCTTAATAACTTATTCACTAACTACCTAACCTCTACTCTATACTTTGAGGTAATTGACACTCCCCACGGTTGTAAACCGGGGGATTCTTACTTCACAGATTCAACTTGCTCAACCAGGTCGGAACCAAGAAAAGTAGAGGCCAAATCTCCATAAGCGTTTAATAAGGTTTCGGTGTGCCCCACCGTACCCAAGGCTGTTTTGAGGATATTGATTGCAGCATTGTGGTCTCGATCCAACTGACAACCACACTTACAGACGTGAGTTCTAGTTGAGAGCGACTTTTGAACCACTTCGCCACAATCAGAACAGTTTTGGCTAGTATAGGCAGGATTTACTGCGACAGTTATCCTGCCAAATTTATTGCCAAAATACTCTAGCCATTTTCTGAATTGATACCAACCTGCATCATTAATAGACTTGGAAAGACAGTGGTTCTTTACTAAGTTTTTAACTTTTAGATCTTCATAGGCCACCAAGTCGTTAGACTGGACTACGCAACGTGCAAGTCTCTTTGCATGTTCCTCACGCTGCCTACTTATTCTAAGGTGTGTTCTACCTAGTTTATTAATGGCTTTTTTGCGGTTGGCAGAGCCTTTCTTTTTTCGGGATACTCGACGTTGATAGAACTTTAAGAGTTTTTCACCCGTTCTGTAAAATCTAGGATTGGGTTCAGCTAACCCTTCGGAATCAGTATAAAAGTCTTTTAGCCCGACATCTAAACCAATAGTATTTCCTGTTGCTTCTAGTTGATCGTGGTTGTCTACTTTAAGGCAAAACTGAACATAATACCCATCAGCCCTTTGGACGATCCGAACCCGCTTAATTTGCTTATTGTCGAATCGCCACAAGTCCCAGGTACCCTTGAGTCTAACCTTACCTATCCCTTTTTTATCCCTAAATACAATCGACTTCTGATCAGGGGATAATTTCCAACCGGATTGCTTATATTCAACGGAGCGACAATGCTTCTTGAATCTGGGATAACCTTTTTTGCCTGGCACCTTCTTCTTACAGTTGTCATAAAAGCGTTTAATTGCCCGTTCTACGTTTTCTACAGAAGCTTGACAGGCATGACTATTGAGTTCTTTTACAAAGTGAAATTCATCTCTTAACTGAGTGTTATAGCGATAGAGTTCTTTCTTGCCGATACCTCGATTGTCCATCCAGTATCGAAGCACTTTGTTTCGGACAAAACGAGCTGTCCTGATCGCTTCATTTATTGCTAATTTTTGAGGCTCTTTTAGGACAGCCTTGAACTCCATAACCAACAATTAAAATCACCTCCTTAGGTTATTTACATTACTTTACTTACTATCATAGTCGATATTATAACGCAACAGTTCCCAAACAGTTAGGGAATAAATTCCTGTTCGGGCTAACCCCATAAATGGAATTTAGGTGCTTGCGCCCTCATGGTTTTCGGTCAGTTAGATTTTAGGGAAGTGTTCTTCTAGGCAAGTTCGTAGCAGCTTTGGGTCAAAGAGAATTGGTATAAAGTGAATGCTTTTGACTTCTGAGAAATAAAACAAAATCGGTACTGATGTCCAGAAGATTTCCCAATTTTGCCATTCCTGATAAGGAAAACGCCGGATCAGGGTCTCGGAGCGATAAATATCCAAGGCGGTTTCAGTAAATTGCAGGCGTATGGTTACGGCCTGAAACAACAAGAACAACCCAAACAATGCGATCGGCGAAGCCGCGCCAAAGGCGATCGCTAAACTTACCCAGGGTTGTATGAGCACTATTGTCACTGCAGCAACAATCAACACTATAGGCAGTGTATAACTTGGAGAGAGTTCAACGGTTGATGTTGATTTTGGAGAATAATCAGCAGAAGTCACTTCGCTTAAATCCCGAGCTGATAAACTTGAATGAATATCTGAATATAATCTAATTCTAAGCCTATATTCCCAACTTCTTCGATCTTCCCAACTTCTTCTATGGCATTTTCTGGGATGACAGTTAGCTAATCTTACCTACTACCAGTATGTAGCACATGCCTGAGTAAGATTGACCAAAAATTGATTTAAATCCCTGTACGGAGAGGGGGGGATTCGAACCCCCGATGGCTTTGACACCATAACAGATTTCGAGTCTGCCACCTTAAACCACTCGGACACCCCTCCATGATCTAATCAAGCCGCACCCCAGACTTCATCTGAAATTTGAACACAAAACCCTGGAATTTGTCAAGCCTTCCGTTTAAAACTCGCCTGTTGCTGGGTGGTCAATGTTAAGTGAGCTAACTGAGGTGCGACCCGTGGCGAATTTAATTCTTAATGGGTCAAGGGCACCTAATTGAATTGATTATTGCGCGCTAGGTGTTTTAGCAAACAGCGATAGCAGTCAGATCAAGTCCAGTGGCATAGGGAATTGTATAGCGGGAAATGGGATCACCATCAAGGAACATCAATGTCTATCTCAATATCTTCAACAGTAGTCTTAAAACCACCATCCGGTGTCCACTGGATAGCACCATCACGGCCTGTCCAATAGAGGGTCATCTTAGCATTGCGCATTAGCTTCGCCGTGTAGGAATCCACTACATTCGATGATGCGATCGCAATTTTTGGCTGCAGGGCATCGAGGAATTCTGGCCTCAGACTTTTTCCCGACCACCAAAGTACTTGTAGGTCAGGGAAACTGATGGTTTTGGCTAACTGTTTTTGGACGCCTGGTTTGAGATCTCCTAGGAGTAACCAATTTTGGTCAATGATGCGCATCAGCAACACTGGTGGTTCAGTGTTGACTAATTCTATTGATGTAGAGCCAAAAGAGAGTATTTCACCCACTGGAATTGGTTGGTAGTTCGCCTCCCTAGAGGCTACTGCACTAGCGATAGAGTTACGGGTGACAATATCGTTCCAATTTTGAGCCTGAGACAATGGTCGTTGTAAATCAGTATTATCGTAGAAGGTCTCGATCGGTAAACTACCTAAAACCTGAACCCAACCACTTCTGAGTTGGGGCTGCTTGTCTAGAGCAACCGCCCAATTAATATGATTGATACCTTGCTTTTGCAGAAAAGGCAGCACTGTAAACCTTACTGTATCAGGGTTGCCACTATTGACCAACGTTACTTGTCCCTGGTCTTGAATCACTAAAATTTGGTCATTTCCTGTAGCTAGCACTGTAACTTGAAACAATTTTGACGCTTGTTGCCATTGGGGCAACACCACCACAGTGACAGCAACTAGACTAATCAGCCACCAACGAGGATGTAACCATTTAATCAAGCAAGCTAGAGCAATTAGCCCGTAGAGGAATAACAGTTGCCCTAGGGAAATTTTGCCCACCGCTACAGAACTTCCTGGCAACTGATTGAAAAATTGCACTAGTCCCATCAGTCCATGGGTTGGGTAATACAGTAACCAAGCCAGTCCACTTCCTGCTGTTGGCCAAATTAGTCCTGCCAAGGCGCTGACAATTCCACCCAAAGTGATTATAGAAATTAGGGGTGTAGCAATAACACTAACTGGTATAGAGTAGCTGGCAACAACTTGAAAAACATACAGTTGCAGGGGTAGAGTCCAAACTGCTGCTGCAATTGGCACAGCAACTAGGGATGCGATCGCAGGTGGCAACCAATCCAAACGTTGGATAATCTCTGGTGCAGTGATTAGTAATCCTAGGGTGGCCAGAAAGCTCAGCTGAAATCCCAAATCCCAGATCCACAAAGGATTAAATAGGAGTAACAGTGTTGCTGCTAACAAGAGTGACCCTAAAGGCTTCACTTTCCGTGCCGTCACTAATGCAATTAGGGCACCCACCCCCATCAGAGCCGCCCGCATTACCGATGGCTGTAGTCCAGTTAATGCCACGTAAATTAACAGTACACTCAAGCTAATACTGAACTGCTTTCCTTTGCTTAAACCCCTGGTAACGGCTAAGACAAAACCCAACAGCAAAGATACATGGAATCCAGATGCTGCTAAGGTATAGGCTAACCCAGCCTGAATAAATTGATCGCGGATATCGTAGGGCAAATCAACAGCACGACGTCCTAAAACCATTGAACTGACTAAGGGACCTGTGGGAGAGCCTAAAAAGCGAACTTGGGAACGGATAATACGTTGTCGCAGTCTCCACCATCCCCAGGGTTTGCCAATAGTTTCCTCATCAAAGTTTATTTGACGCCCACTCAAACCAGCAAAAGCCCCTTGACGAGCAAGATAGGCTCCAAAATCAAAGGCTCCGGGATTAGTCACTGGCTTGGGTTTATATAAAACCCCAGTTACGCTAATTATCTGACCTGGGTATAAACCAGTTCCTTGAAGTAATGGCACAGTTACATACAACTTGCCTGTCACTCCTTGACTTATCGCTCCCCCATCTTCGCGACTTTCAATTTCAGTTAACTGAGTAGCTTGTAACCAAAATTGTGTACGCTGATTTCGGGTCAGGCGAGGCATACTCTCCACTTTGCCTTCAACCTTAAACAGTTGCTCTGGAGCAATGCTATTGGTTGAGGGGACATATTCGCTAATGTCATTCAGTTCTGGTTGTGGTACCCGCAATTGAAAATAGACCACCGCCAAGGCCGAGATTAGTCCTGCTGCTACCCATAATCTTGGTTTTGGTCCTGTGCGCCAGAACCTGGGGAATGCGATCGCAGCCACTATCCCTGTGACAACCAATCCTGTTACCAAAGCTCTGTACTCTTGCCAGGGAATCTCACCAGTCGGTAAGTTGAGAATCCCTGTAGAAAGTAAGCCGAGAATATAAGCAAGACTTATTACTGTACCACTGGCAGGCTTCATTAGATCGATAAACCTAGCCTTAAGCCCAAAACGACATGAAGCAAGAGCAGGCAAAGTGCCGTACTTCCTAAGTAGGCATGAACGCTACGCACCAATGGTTTGTTACCGCCAAAGCCAGTCAAGGCAATCACCCCATTAGCAGCCAGCAAAATCAGTACGATAGATCCTGTCCAAAAGTGTGGGCTTTCTAGAATTGGCTGATACTGCATTACTAGAGACAACACCCCACCCGTGTAGCCACCTGCGATAAAAATGAACATCCAGGGTGCTATTTTTCGATGATCACTGCGACTCTGTAGTGCTATTTCAGGATCAGATACTACTCGGCCACGCCATCCTGCTATTCCCACAAAGCTACCCATAATCAATACCACAATTCCCATCATCAATGGGTGTCCCCAATGCACCACTGGCTCAGGAATACCTAAAATCCTAAATTGGTTAGCAATTGGTTCTAACAGCTGACTCAAATTTCCCACCGGTGTAAAACTATCCTCTCGATTAAGGTTGACCTAGCTTAAGTAACCATCTTTTTAGCATATTCAGAATTTGATTGGGCAAGAAACTCTCAACATGCCCAGATAGTGATGTTTAGATTCCTTGACATTTGTCCCTGGTTCAAAGGAGACGCAGGGCTTTAGCCCCCAGGGCAAACCCATCTAAATTTTTTTTGACAAATGACTTTGAGTATGCATCGAAGACTTGAAAGCACAACGCTAAGGGGATCGCTTCGAGATCCCCATTTGTTAGAGGGCGTCGCCTACGGCGAAAGCGTGGCCTACGGCCTCCGCGAAGCGAACACTTACTAGCTTATTAGTGACAATAATTTAATAACCCACATTGCTCACTCCTCACTTCTTTTATGATAATTCTTTTAAAGAAAACTAGTAATACTAAATAGGTGCGATTACCCTGGCAAATTGAGAACTATTATATATCCAAATTAGTATTTACTAATTTTTTTCTGTCGCTAACGTAGCTTTGGAGTTTTTTTGAGCAATGCCTTTACTATAGACAAGCCAGGTAAAGATGACTAATCCAGCTTCGGTTCCTACTAAATCGTGAAGGATATGAAATAAAGCATTGAAAGTCACTTGTGGATCAGTATAGGGATTCCCTCCAAACTTATCTAGAAGAAACACAAACGTTAAATTGACTCCAACTGAGAAAATTGGGAAAAGAATAATTTTCCAATCTTGGAGTATTTTATAGCCTCGATAGGTCAACACACCCAAAACTATAGTAAGTGCAATATAAATAGGAATCTTAAAATTATCGTTACCGGCTTTATAACCTAAAGGGTACAAAATTGAAACAACTAACAGACTAATCGCAAACACAATATTAATTAAATTGGTTATTATAGTAGTCTTTTCCACTAAACCATCGGCCCACAGCGCAAATGCTGAAATCAAGAAAAAGTAAAACATGAAATTCAGCATCGTAAAATCGTTTTGATAATACCAGCATTGGGTGACATGCCAACCAATTTCTGAAGCGATCGCCACCATCACAAAAGCTAGCCCCAGTTGAGACGCAAAAATACTTCTCGATGGCAGTCCTAAGTTTTTTAAACTGTTGTAAAAAATTCTCATCGCCAGAGGGATGATGGCAAAAACCAGCACGTGGGTGATAATTAATCCCAGTTTCCAACCATCGACTATACAGGTTCTAGAGGGGTCTGTCGGGGATTCTGCGATTCCGGGCAATGTGGCGAGAATATAGCCAAATCCAGCTAAACCAATTAAGAAGCAGAGTGCAGTAAACCCTAAGTTAGTAGTAAAAATCTTGCCATCGTTATTTTCGTGGGATTTAGTAAATTGCTTTGAAGACATTCATACAGCTCCTGCTCATAGACAACTAAAACAAATCGCCGAAATCCCTGGAGGAGTATCCCCACAGCCTAATACCAACTACTAATTCTCTCACAATAACTATCCCTGGAATCTAATAGTTAAGATAAATTTTAGGTTATCATTGATAAATGTTAAGTAACCATCAAATTTATAATGATTGCGTTACATATCTTTGTTAATATATAGATTGCTTTACAAGTGTGATGGGTAAATCCCCTGTACTTTAGTCGAGGGATATAAGCGAACAGATAAATTGATTCATCCGTGATGGGGGTCGCTAATGTACACTAAAACTTTCTGAGTGCTAATCTTGCCAGTGGTGTCAAACATATACGAAGGTGTCCATAAACTTGGCAATCTCAACAGGTCTGGAAATTATTGTCTAAGCAATAATGATCTTCGTAATTGGTTTGTTCATTGCTGTTACTGTACCTCACGCTTACTAGGAAACGCTATAGTATGAAGCAAAAATTTTACCCAAAATTGACCTTAATCGCTGCTTATTGCATCAGTCTATTTGAGTTTTCTCCCACCGCAGAGGCGCTCACCATCGATCAATGGTCTCTCAAGATTATGCCTTTAGGAGACTCAAACACTCGTGGTAAAGCATTGGATCGAGCCGGATATCGAGATGACCTGTGGGCATTGTTTAAAGATAATGGCTATAAAGTAAATTTTGTCGGTAGCGCTACCTCAGAAAATCCCGAAATAGTTTTAGGGCAAAAGAACACATATGTGTTTGATCAAGACCATCAAGGGCATGGGGGATTTGCCATAGCTGGTGTTGGAGCATCCAATGCGTGGTCGGATTTAAACTCCGAAATAGAAGATTGGCTGAAGCAAGCAAGACCGGAGATTGTCTTATTAATGGCTGGAACAAACGACATCCTTTTTCAGAATGAAAGCCCTGAAGATACGGTCAATGAAATGATTTTACTCATTGATAAAATTCTCGCCTGGTCAGATCAGGTATATTTGTTTGTCTCTTCAATTCCCCCGATTAACCCCTCTGCACTTAAAGATGGTACTATCAAGAATCAGAAAGCAGATAAATACAATAATCTATTGGCAAATTTGCTGACAGTAGAAAGTTATAAAAACAAGAACATTAGATTTGTTGATAACCGCAATCTATTCACCCCTGAACACATGCTTGAGGATGATATTAACCTAACCCCAGAGGGTTACAAAAAGTTGGCTCATGCTTGGTTCAAAATGATGATCGGCATTGGTACGAGGGAAGAGCAAGATGATATTCCTATAGATGTTCCGGTTGAGATCGAGATCTATAGTAATTGAGAAAAAAATCTGTAGCTGTTGAGACTACAAAATCCCTCGCTATGATCACTTCCGGTAGGGTTTGCTCATTGCTGTTACTGTACCTCACGCTTACTAGGAAAGGCTATAACAAGTAACGATTTCTATAGTTTACCAAAGATGTCTCCACCAAGGAATAGGCTTAACATCAGGAAAATCGATTTTATTGCGGATTTCATCAATATCCCATCCAGTCAACTTAGCTAAGGTTTGAGCTTCCTGTTGCAATCGTCGATTTAAGGATTGTTGATAGTCAACTCCTGCCTTACAGCTCATCTCCCCAGTAAACGGATGACGAAGGATATATCGTCCCTGAAACAATTCACGATTGGACGTTTCCTGGAATATCAAATCTTCTGGGAAGGTATCACGGGTATAGCGAACATGGAGGCGAGTGATATAAACATTATTATTGGGTCTTCTATTGGCTCTTCCCGAGTTTAGCCAAAAGACACCTGATTTCCGGAGTTCTTCCGGATTGAGGGGGTTAGCTGAACATGGGTCACAACTAGCCATATTCCAAGCATATTCAACAAAAGCTACTTTTTTCCCTTCACTCTCGTAAGCAGTTTGGAACATAGCAGTGTAGAAATCACCAAACTCTGTTTTGACAAATACCGGAATTTCAGTATTAGAAGGAATCTTCACCGTGCGGTAGTTTGTAATTTCAGTCTGACCTCGGGGTGATAAGACATAGACAATGAGGTCTTGCTCACCGGTAGCATTCATCATCCCTAAGCGAATGGGCAGCATAAATCGGGGAGACTCGTAAGCCATCTGGAGGGGTCGCAACCGTTGGTAGGCAGTTTTGTCAAATTCCTCCAGATTGACTTTGGCAACGAAAAATTTCATATTCTGGCGGATGTAGGGTCGCAATAGCCGATTTGCTCCCCGTGGAATTTTGTAACCGTTGCGTCTAAGCCAGGTTTCTAAACCTCTAGAGTCCTTAGCACTGAGGATAAGAATGTTATATTCTCCAACTGAGAAGCGCTCTTCTACCGTGACACCTAAAGCACGATCATCAGTATTCCTTGCCCTTGTGCCACTTCTTGGACCACCTAGCCGTGGTGCTGCAGTTTCGGGATACTTTCGGTTATCGGCACAGGGGTCTGGGTCAAAATATTCCACTAGTCGAGGTGCACTAAACTGATCGAGGCGTTCAATAATCTTAGGGTCACCTACATTCACCTGTTCTCGCTGAAGCACCACAGGAACTGGGACAACCATAGCAAAGTCTTTAACATCTCCTTGATAGTCATTTGCCATGGTTAAAACAGTGCGATCGCCATCCCGAGCAATTACCACTTGAGAGGACTGGTTATATAGTTGAGTATCAGCTTTGGCGACATAAAACCCACAAAAACCCCAGGCTTTTTGTGCCAAGCACAAACTCAATAAAACCGTTATAAAAATAGTACTTATAACCCGAATAATTTTCATGTTGATTTATTTTTTTGTCTTTAACTCAAGTTAGTTAACGTCATTCAACAAAGTCACTATCATCCCAGGAAAATCTCGTAGATGACCAGATAAAATCCAAAAGTACGCTCAAAGGGGATAGGGCAAACAACGCCCAGAAAATAGCAGTAGGCATGAAGAATTGATTGCGCAATATAAAAGTGAGTAAGGCAATACACACTGCCCAGAGCAATCGACTAATCGGTGCATTAGGGATTGAGCGAGGGTCGGTTAGCATAAATAGGGCAAACAGTAAGAAAGACCCACTCATCAACCGATGGCAAAATACATCCCAACTCCAGCCAAGCCAGAGATTTCTAATCCCTTCTAAAACGGCATAAGCACCCAAAAACGCTGCCGTTGTATCCCATCGTCCTACCCGTTTTAACACCATACTCCCAGTGCCCGCAAATAATAGACCATACCAACCATCATCCCCCCACTGTCCGGGAGAAACCCAAGCATCATTGGTTAGGATAAGAACAGCAATAATTCCAAAATTGGCTGGATTAAAAAAATGCTTGCCCTCAACTCGGAAAATAAATTTACTCAAAATTCCTAGGGAGCCAGCTAAAACCATAGTGCTATAGTTATCAGCTCGCAGCAGAAGACTCAAGCTTAAAGCTGTAATCATAGCACTTTTTAGGGAAGGGGATTTGGGAGAACTGGCGATAGTAGCATCATTATCCTGGGGGCAATTTGGTTGTTTTCTCAGCAGATTAAGAATTGTTTCTAAGGTTTGAATTTTGCACCATTCAAGGGTAGTTTGGAAAAAGGGTTTCGGATTAAAACCCAAAGGGAGGCAAAGGAAAGGGAGGCCAAGGAAAGAGAGGCTGAGGTCCCCAGAGTTTTTGATTGCGGATCTGTGTTTGGGGTTTGACCAAAGAAATGCTGCTAACCACTGAGTTAGTAGGCAGCTTACGATTACAACTAGAATCAAGTCTGGTCTTAGTGTCCAGTCCCGAGTGCTGATGCCCAAGACTAGGAAAATGGAGAGAAACAGAATTTGATTGTTTCGGGGGTCTTGTTGCCACATTATCTACGGATTCTGATCCGACTTTTAAAGTAATCAGGGCGCTCTGTATGGATCAGGTTTAACACAAAAAAAGACGCTAACTCTACCAAGACTAATGCCAGAGCGGTCAGGAAATGTTTACCCGCTGCCAACACCAGGCTACGGGAGCGATCGCACCATACTGTACAAATGCCTTTACAAATGCCTTTACAAATCCCTTTACAAATGCTATAGAGCTACTATTTTTGAGTGGTTCATCGGGCATGATATCAAGTATAGTGGTCAGTTAACCATTACCCATTACCCACTCCCCTCAATTATTCCATCATTAATGGATAATTCTCTAGGTTATAAATTAAGAAAATTTTAGTTAGATGGCCAGATAATTGCCAATTGTAATTAACTATAATTAGCCAAAATTTGACGAATTTGAACATCAATAGTCTCTGGTTTCTCCACCATCGCCATATGTCCACATTCACCAATTTCAATCACATTGTCCCCACAGGATTGAAAGAGACTGTGAAAACTAGCAAGATGACGCACATATTTCGGTTCCATTACCTTATCCTGAGTACCAGCAATGAAATAAACAGGTTGTTTGAGTCGGAAAACCACCTGAGGTAAGCGATGCACCTCGGCTTCTGTGGTGGAATCTAGTAACGTCCTCAGTGCAGCTTCCGCGTTAGCAGTAACAAAATCAATAACCCGTTGACGTCCCCATTTCCGGGCAATAGGACGCGCTACCTGGGCCCGGGTAAACAGTAAGTCCAGTAAAGGGACATAACACAACCAACGGGGACGACGTTTTACCAACTGCTCACCAGCCAGCCGAAAGCGCTCAAATTCTTCTTTAAGATAAATCCCACCACCAGCATTAAGACAGATTACCCCTTGAATCCTCTGAGGCAGCAAATAGGCACCCCATATAGCAATGCTACCCCCTAGGGAATGACCAACCAACCAAGCCTGCTCGATTCCCAGTTTTTCTAGCAGGATGCCCAAGTCCTGAGCGTAGGCCGCTAAGGTATAGCGGTCAGTGGATGAAGCCGTAGTCTCAGGAAATGGTGATTCCGAGTCGGGGTTCGATGTTGAGCTTTGAGTGTTATGAATTTGGGACTGGGATTCACCGAATCCGCGCAGGTCATAGATCAGACACTGATACTGCTGTGACAACCTATAAATTAGAGGTTGCCAATAGCTACGGCTTAACAGCCAGCCGTGGATGAAAACTAGAACAGGGCAGGATGATTGAGTAGGAGGTGTTAATTCGTAAGTATGGGATACTCCTAGGATGTTAATGGTTGCCATACCTTGATCTTATCGAAGAATTAACAGGATAGGAAATTAGTCAGTGATTTTAATCACATCTTGTTTGTCCTTACTTGAAAAGTAGGCAGGGTGATGGACTTAGGCACCAAGAGCCTTAAAGCCCGGTTTCTGGTTATAAATCAAAGGCTGAAATCGTTGTAATTACGTTAAGAAAGTGGGTTTGCGGCATAAGTCCTGTGCTTGTCACCCCTTGATGACTAAAACACTTGACCTAGTAATCGCCGCCGAATACTTTCAGCAATTTTTTGACCTAAATAATCGGGAATCAAGTTTCCGTTAGGGCCTAGTAGGTAAAGAATCAGCCGGGTTCGTCCCCGCCACACCAGCAAGTTGGCATTGACCACCAGTAAATCCTCTTGCCATATGGCGTACATAACTTTGTAAAATAATCCAGGTTGGTTATTTGCCTCAATTAACAGCGCTGGTAGATGAAACACTGGGTCTACATAAAATTCTGTTTCTACCTGCTTCAAGCCAGCATCGAGATTAAATTCCACTGCCAGCATTTGTTCCACCTCAAAGCGCCCTGCCAAAGCCTCCCTCAGGGCACGGCAGACATTTTCTGAGGTTTTGTGGGTCAGCGCTTTCCGGTTACGAGACACCACCAGTTTCATAAATACCAGCATTGGGGCACTAATTTGACCATAAAGACTGAGACTGTGGATAGTCAGTCCATAGGCAGTCAGAACCCCAAAAATGTCACTGAGCAGAAAAGACTCATTGCGGTAAGCAAAATGCAGGACACTTTTTGAGCCTTCTGGTTTGATCTCAATTACAGCATGTTTGCTTTTATAGAGTCGGTAAGCCAGTCTGAGGTTGTGCAGTTGGATCTCACTACTGACAAACTGTTCATAGAACTTAGGAAACGCTCGGTTGAAGCGTTTCAGGATTTCTTGTTGGGATGATTTCCAACCCACAGTGATCGATAGGGGTAGGTGGCTATTCTTATTTATCAAAAGGTGCGACCCGTGGCGAATTAAATTCGCCAAGTAAGAGCGCACCTGAGCTTTTTGAGTTAACACAACCCGGATTGCTTCTAGGGAGACTTACAAAAATACTGATAAAAGAGCCTTAAATGTATATATAGATAGAGTTTAACATTGATTTGCTTGATTTATTGATATATATGGCTTTGAGCCCCCAGGCAACAACAAGTGCGGATCTGATTCATTTCTGATCAATCCTGCTGATTAGCCTAGTCTAACTAATCTTCCCCAACTTCCCCACCTTCGGTAGCTTGCCGACTTTGATTGTCTTGATGCAATAGCGAGTGGTTTTGGATCTGTGTGTTAAGACATAACCGCCGGATGGGGGAGCCTTATTTCATGTAACTTAAAATTATTACTCATAGCCTATCGCTTATAAAGGCTCCCCTCTCCTTACGGTAATTCAAAGGAAACCTGCGTCCGCACCGCTGTTTGCCCCGTAGAAACCACGCCAGTCGCTCATGGTGGGAACCCCCTTTGGCCGCGCTGGCTCCCTTTGACCGCGCTGCATCGCTTGTTGATTTTAGATTCGCCTAAGGGCTCAAATGTGTCCCCTCCGAAGAATCTTACCCTGTCTTGATTCAGCGGGGTCTTGAGGGAATGCTAGGATAGGAATTTAGATAGGAGGCTTAATTGTGGTATTATCATTTGCACAAAGAATTAGTTTCAGATCAAGGTAGGTCGGGTATGATAGTTTTCCTGGTGGAGTAAAACCAATAGATCAAATATCACTTTCTGTTTTTTGAAACATTTAAGTCTGGCTCTGGTTGACCGAGACCCAGAACGTCTGAGCCGTCAGGGAAAGAAGACCATTACCAGTCCAAGTAGCTCACAATTATGATAACGCCACTGTCACACCTGCATGGGTTTTTGGAAAAGCTTCTTTAGCAGTTCTGACACTGCTTTGCCTCAAACACGAACTGAAGGAGATACCGTAGAAGGTGTAAAATATCGCACCGACGGTGCCTCACGGGTATTTTTCAGTACAACACGGGAAATTGACCTGTACGAATTGGAAGAACTTTGTGATGCTGTTGGTTGGTCTCGGCGTCCTTTGCGCAAAGTTAGGAAAGCCATTCAGCATAGCTTTTTGGTTACTTCTATGTGGTACCAGCGAGGTAACACGAGGCGCTTAATTGGCTTTGCCCGTGCCACTTCTGATCATGCTTTCAATGCCACAATCTGGGATGTAGTGGTTCATCCAGATTTCCAAGCCAAGGGACTGGGTAAAGCTTTGATGAGATATATGATCAAAAAATTGCGCAGCCAGGATATTAGCAATATCACCTTATTTGCCGATCCTCAAGTAGTAAGTTTTTACCGTAAAATGGGATTTATGCCTGACCCAGAAGGTATTAAAGGCATGTTCTGGTATCCAGATTAATCTCGAGTACACACAAAGTGCCAAAAGTGAGTTATAGTAGTTATACTACTTAGAGGTAGCATCCGGGATGTAGCGCAGCTTGGTAGCGCGCCTGCTTTGGGAGCAGGATGTCGCAGGTTCAAATCCTGTCATCCCGATTAGAAATTCATCAGTCAGTCAGTTAACCAGTCAAGACACTAGGTTAAAGTCAGTGGAGCTTGATAAGATTCAGGTGCAGAGGCATTAAACGCCCCCAATCAGCTAAGTTGACATGCCACGTCAAGCTATGATCGACAAGAATGACTTGAAGATCTGCTTCTACTGGAGGTTAGTGAGGTGCGTTCAGATCTCTCAGTCAGCAGGGTATTCTAGTTGTAACAGGCTCTTCTTCGTTAAAATTAGAGGTAATTTCTATGAAATCATTGTTCCGTTGGGGCACAACATTAAGTTTAGTAGGGAGTGCCTTACTAGGCTCAGTGACCGCAGAAAATTTACCGGCACTAGCTCTGACCGAAGAGCAGGTAAGAGAAAAGTTGAGACGTGTCCCTGTATTTGCAGTTACTGATACTAAAGGTTCGCCACTAGTAGCCTCAATTCCAGATCAGCAAGATCAAAAGAAGACTACCTCAGTGGCAGGTGTGTTTATTAGCCAAGGAGATGCTAATGCCTTTGTACAGCGTTTAAAGCAGCAAAATCCTGAACTAGGTAGCAAGGTACAAGTAGTGCCTGTATCTTTGATGGAAGTTCATGAGCAAAATCAAAAGAATCGCACCGTTCCCGATGGTTTAAATTTTGCCTACATACCAAACCAAGAGCAGTTAAAGCAGGCACAAGCGATCTGGAACCAAAATGGTCAAGAAAAAAAGCCATTTCAGGGGGTACCGCTGTTTGTGGCAAAAGAAGCTAGCAATAGCGGATACCTAACCATTCAACAAAATGGGGTCTCATCAATTCCGTTCTTTTTTAACAAAGAACAATTGCAGAGTATAGTGAACCGCTATAAGCAGCAAGACCCTAACTCCCAGGTTAAGATAGAAGTAGTGCCTCTAGAGGGCGTTATTCAAACCTTACAGGAGAGCAATGATCAGCAGCTAGAGAAAATCGTACTAGTGCCATCCCAGGAATCCATTAAATTTTTGCAAAGTTTGCCCCCAAATCAAGGCCAACGTCCAAATCAATGATTATGGATCAGCGGTGGGTGGTCTCGGGAAAAGAACTCTGGCAGTGGCGTCAAGATGCCTGCAAGTCTGCCACCGAGGCAGGTGTTCCTACAGCCGAAGTGGACTGGTTGCTAAAGGAGGTAGCTGAGCTTGACCCATTAGTACTGCGCTTGGAGTCATGGCAACAGTGTTCCTTTTCAGGGAAAGCCACTGAAAACTCAACTATTCAACTTTCCCAACCTCTAGCTGTACTAACCCAACTCTGGCAAAGGCGTATCCATCAGCGATGCCCAGTTCAATACCTAGCTGGGGTTACTCCTTGGCGTCATTTCTCCTTGAGAGTTTCCCCAGCTGTCCTGATTCCCCGCCCAGAAACTGAATCCCTGATTGATTTGGCGGTCAATGGTGTAGCTATGAGCTCTACACCTGACTTATCATCAGGACACTGGGCGGATTTGGGCACTGGTAGTGGAGCGATCGCTTGTGGACTGGCAGAGGTATTTCCCCATGGGAAAATTCATGCCGTTGATTGCACTCAAGAAGCCCTTGCCATTGCTCAACTTAATGCTCAAGAGTTGGGCATGGCAGAAAAAATTAAGTTCTACCATGGTTCTTGGTATTCACCTCTAGAAGCCTGGAAAGGTCAGTTAAGTGGTATGGTGGCAAATCCACCTTATATACCTAGTAACTCCCTCAAACAGCTACAACCAGAAATATACTACCATGAACCCCATATTGCCCTCGACGGTGGCAGGGATGGTCTAGACTGTATCCGACAGCTGATTGAGATGTCTGGGGATTATCTGCGCCCAGGCGGTGTTTGGTTAATTGAAATGATGGCAGGACAAGCGGACAAGGTTGTTCAACTACTACAAAACCAGGGCAGTTACTCTCAGATTCAGATATTTCCAGATTTAGGAGGTATTGACCGCTTTGCTCTAGCTTATAGGAAGTATGAAGTATAAACAAGGTATGGATGAATGCCAATAGGTAAAAAGCTTTGGATAATTTCCGCAAGCTTTTACCTTTAACGTTATAGCTTCTTCTTTTTAGTGTGCTGGTGAGCAATGACCCAAGTTTCTATGGCTACCCTGATTTCCGGGGCTCTCTCAGGTAAGCTGGTAAGTTTTCCGACAGATACTGTACCAGCACTAGCAGTGCTACCGGACAAGTCAGAGTTGGTGTTTGAGGCAAAGCGGCGTCCTCAAGACAAACCTTTGATTTTGATGGGGGCATCTCCTAAGTCTCTTTGGCCATATGTTCAAGGTACTTCCTCACAGAGGTCGATTTGGGAACACATGGCTCAGAAGTATTGGCCAGGAGCATTAACATTGGTTTTACCCGCTTCAGATAAAGTACCTACCGTTATGAATCCTTCTGACCCGACTACTATTGGGGTGCGTGTGCCAGCTTCCAGGATAGCGATCGCAATTTTGTCCAAGACTGGTCCGTTGGCAACTACCAGTGCTAATTACTCAGGCGAGCCACCTTTGCAAACCATGGCAGCGGTTGAGGTGCAGTTTCCCGAGGTATTGACGCTCCAGCCAGCTGAGTTAGAAGCTATCAAACCAGACAAGATTGGCGTCCCGTCTACTGTTGCCAAATGGACAAGCAGTGGCTGGGAAATTTTGCGTGCTGGAGGGATTCAATTAGACGATTCAAAGTTTTAATCCTTCTACTCACCTTTGAAAAAAACTAGCTATCCTTAAAAAGATCTGACAAAAAAGTATGAAGTTTGAATTGTGAAGGAAGTCTGAATTGTGAAGGAAGCCTGAATTGTGAAGGAAGCCTGAAAACGTTCTATCGATTGGTTACTTGGCAACAGGTATTTTTTTTAGCCTGGTTGCCTACCCAACTCTACCCTTGTCGATTAGCAGCAGTACAACCTTCAACCTTCATTCTTTATCCTTCAATTTTTTTAGGTGCGCTTTCCGTTGGCGAATTAAATTCGCTCAAGGTGCGCGCCTCCTAGGCCGCGAGCAATCCCTCGCGGCCTAGGATCGCACCAACGGGCTCGCACCTTTTGACGTTTTTAGTGTGGCAAGACTTAATAAGCATGGGTGAGACGGATCTGATCTATTTGCTAGTAGGCATTGGGTTAGGAGTTATGGGGAGTCGCTTCAGGAAATTTTTCCATGAAAGCACAAACTCAAAGACCTCTGGATGCCATCAAACTGATGCTGAAGAAATCCAGCATCTAAAAGAGGAATTCAAGCAAAATGAATTGGCTTACCAAATGGCAAGGGAAATGAGCCAGTTTAAAGCCGGATTTTTGGCACGAACTTCCCACGAGTTGCGATCGCCCCTGAGTCGGTTGATTGGTTTACATCAGTTGATTTTGTCGGATCTCTGTGAGTCTCCAGAAGAAGAGAGAGAATTTGTGAAGCAGGCTAACGCCTCTGCCCATACTATGGTCAAACTGCTTGATGAGGTGACTGCTGTAGCTAAAACTGAACACGGTACTAACGTTTTGGAGATTTGCTCAGTCCCGTTGAAGCAGCTGTTGGAAGACCTCGATCGTCTCACCCATTTGCAAGCTGCCAATCGCAATCTCCACCTGGAAATAGTTCCACCTGACCCCCAAATCTATATTTTAGCAGATCCACGGCGTTTTCGACAGGCATTAGTAATGATGGTAGATACTGCCATTACTCAGATAACCAGTGGTCAAATTAAAGTTTGGACTGCACTGTCCTATAAATCTGAAACAGTTTCCATCTGGATTGATATGCCCTGTGCCATCAGCTGTTGGGCTGAAGCTGTTGATTTATTGCAATTACCTCTAGATCAATCAAAACAGCCCAGTGAAACGGTATCCACTTCATCTGGACTGACCTTGTTGATGATTCAAACACTCCTGGAAGTGATGCAGGGGCGTATAGAAGTATTAGCGGTCCCCAGTGAAGAAGCTCAAAATGATGCCTCTGCTGAGAATCTTACCCGGTTTCATGTTTCTATACCCCAGGGGATTCCTGAGATTGTAGAGCCTTACTAGGGACTAGAGTAGCTAGAGGCTTATTGTACAAGACCATTGTGGTACTGGAGTTCAGCTCAAAACCAATGCGTTCGTAAAAACTTTGTTGATGGGTGGTCATCAGATAAACTCTCTCTACTCGGCTCATCTGAGGATGAGAGAGTGCGGTTTCCACTAGCTTACGCCCTAGCCCAGCCCCTCGATAGTCTGGGTGGATAACGACATCCCAAATGGTTGCCCGATAAATTCCATCAGAGGTAGCTCTGGCTAATCCAATCAGCTTCTGGTTATCCCAGACACTGATGACAGGATCACTGTTAGCGATCGCAACTTGCCAATCCTCGATTTTTCGGTCTTTTGCCCAAAAAGCACCTAGGTTAAACAATTGTTGTAGCTGGTAATAGTCGATTTGAGATTTGCGATCGCAAAACTGAATATGGCGGTAGTCCATAGTTGCAAAAGTTCCTTCTGATTTTGTTAAACGTGCCTTTAAATTGACTTACTTTCCTGATGTTAGTCTGGAGTTTTAATGAAAAAATTTTAATTTAAAATAGGGTTCAGAGCCTGTCCTATTGACTACTTTTCAGTAATAGAAACCAGAAAATTTTTCCTGATTAATTAACAATTTAAAATTGACAATTAATCAGGATTAAACGGGTTTGCAGATAGCTGTTAAAGATATCTCTATCGATAGGTTATCTCTGGCTTGACAAACCCAGGGAGCTGAATATTACAAAATGTTAAGATTATAACCTATTGTAATTATCTCGGTCAAATCCAATAACTGATCCCATGGGTGATAGTATGGGCTATTGTTGTTCGATCACGACACCTGTGCACAACCACCTCTCACCCACCCCATCCAAACCCCATCCCCAATTGCCTAATCAGCGTTGGGAAATTGCCCCCCTCAAAACTGAACAAGCTAACCAACTCGCCCAAGCTAGAGGCATTTCCCCCCTAATCGCTCAACTCCTGATTAATCGGGGTATTGAAACCTCTGAACAAGCGCAGGTTTTCCTCAATCCCCTATCTCAGGTGATGCCTGCACCAATTGATGAATTTCCCGATTTGGCAATTAGTGTCGAGATGCTCACTGAAGCGATCGCAAATCAAGAAAAAATCGCTATCTGTGGAGACTACGATGCTGATGGCATGACCAGCACGGCTTTGTTACTCAGAGCATTACGCTGGTTGGGGGCGGATGTAGACTACGCCATCCCGAGCCGGATGACAGAGGGTTATGGCATCAATACACGGATTGTGGAAGAATTTGCGGAGGAAGGGGTGGGTGTGATTTTAACGGTTGATAATGGTATTGCTGCCCATGAACCTATCGCTAGAGCTGTAGAACTGGGAATAACGGTTATTGTAACTGACCACCATGACCTACCTCCAGAACTTCCAGACGCTGATGCCATTCTCAATCCTAAGCAATTGCCGGAAGAGTCACCCTACCGAAGTTTAGCTGGTGTAGGGATAGCTTACATTTTAGCTATCTGTCTAGCACAAGAACTGGGTCAACTCAAAGGCTTGACGCAACAGCTGTTAGAACTATTTACTCTGGGAACTATTGCGGATTTAGCCCCTTTAACGGGGATCAACCGACGTTGGTTAAAGCGAGGCTTAGGGTTATTGCCTCAATCTCAATTAGCAGGAGTTCAAGCATTAATCGAGATAACTGGGGTTAAAGATGACCAAAAATCCCTTAAGCCGGAGGATATTGGATTTAGACTAGGACCAAGAATTAACGCTATTGGTCGCTTATCGGATCCCCAAATTGTAATTGAACTGCTGACGACTACTGCACCCGAAGTAGCACGTGAGAGGGCAATGCAGTGTGAAGAAGTGAACCAACGGCGTCAGCAATTGTGTGCTGATATTGAACAAGATGCGATCGCATTTATTGAAGACACTGGAATAGATTGGCAACAGAAGCGAGTATTAGTGATTGTCCAACCGAATTGGCATCATGGAGTGATTGGCATTGTTGCCTCCCGATTAGTAGAGCGCTATGGTGTCCCAGTCTTTATTGGAACCTATGAAGACGACGACCAACAACACATTCGCGGTTCAGCAAGGGGCATAACTGAATTCAATATTTTTGAAGCCTTAGAGTTCTGCAAAGAGTTACTGGGCAAATATGGAGGACACAAAGCAGCTGGCGGATTTTCCCTACCTGCTGAGAACTTAAGCGCTTTTGAAGAATCCCTTAGCCGTTTTGCCCATCAATCTCTAAAACCTGAACACCTCAAACCCCTAGTTGCTATCGACGCTAGCCTAGAATTCCCTCAAATTACCTCTAACCTCTACCAGCAATTAGATCTGCTTCACCCCTGTGGCATTGGCAATCGGGATCCTGTCTTTTGGAGTGCCAATGTCCAAATCCTTGAGCAACGAGTTGTTGGTAAGGGACACATTAAGCTTACCTTGAATCAGGACAATCAACCAGTCACGATTCAAGCTATTGCTTGGCGTTGGGGGGAATACTTCCCTTTACCTAAACGAGTAGATATTGCCTACAAGTTGCGAGAGCATCATTGGGAGGGCAACACGACCATTGAGTTAGAGTTAGTGGGTGTCCGTCTACCCGTAGTTACTAGTACCTCAAGCCCCAAAAAAGCAGAATTTTATTACAATCAGCGCCGCTACACCTGTAGCCTTTGGGAATCTTTAAATGAACTAAGGATTAGAAACCCGGAAGGGAAAGTCCTAGCGATTCAGAAAGGACAACGCATTGGACTTTTGGGTACTAAACGGGAAGATGCTAAAGAAGTTAATGTCACTAAACCTCCTTACTACCCCTTGATCAAAGCAGCAACTCGTGCGTTGGGACTCAGCTAAGGAGTTGAAAGTTGACAAGTTACAGGTTGCTGACAAGTTGAAAGTTAACAAGTTATAGGTTGCTGGCGAGTTGAAAGTTAACCAGTTACAGGTTGCAGGTTTTCTACTGAACCTTGGCCAAAAGGCCACGCGTGCGCGTTCAACCTTCAACCTTCAACCTTCAACCCCCTCACCTTCAACCCTCTATTAAAGGTCGCCTCTAAGAGCATATAGGGCGAAAATGACCACTGGACCAGCAATCACAACAGCTGCCAGCATAGTCAACTGAGCAATCAATACCCAATCGATGTTACCTATAAAATCTAAAAAAGCTAAATACATGTGTTCTCCAGAATTAACCCAACAAAGCCGATGGTGACTAATCACAATCCATCCCTTAGATATTACTGGGTAATGATCTGTTTTTTTTAAGTAAGTTTACAAAAATATACAAAACTCAACGGCAAGCCTGACCACACCTATCACGGGTGAAAACTCGCTAAGCTAGATCTGCTGTAAGTTTGTAGCTCTTTTTTCAAAGTCATGGCCACTTGGAGTTGTGTAAAGCAATGTGGCGCTTGCTGTCATCTTGACCCAGCTGAGCGTCCAGGATTAGAGGAGTATCTGCTACCAGAAGAGCTAGCGCTATATTTGAGTATGGTAGGTGAGGGGGGATGGTGTATAAATTTCGACCACACCACCCGTGAATGTCGTATTTATCCCCATCGACCTCGTTTCTGTCGGGTGGAACCTGAGGTATTTCAGGATATGTATGGGGTGGAGGAAGCAGATTTAAATGATTTTGCCATTGACTGCTGTTTGGAGCACATTGAAGCACTTTATGGAGATGGCTCTCTGGAAATGCTGCGCTTTGAGCGGGAAATATGGAGAGAATAGCGAAAATCGAAATTAATGAGTAACGAGTAACGACTAACAAGTAACGACTAACAAGTAACAAGTAACAATGCGTGTAAAAATTTGTGGCATTACGAAACCGGAGCAAGGAAATGCGATCGCAAAATTGGGAGCAACAGCATTAGGCTTTATTTGTGTACCAGGCTCTCCTCGTTACGTTACACCCCAGCAAATTCAAGTCGTGGTCAACCACTTGTCCGTATCAGTTGACCGCATTGGTGTGTTTGCTAATACCTCTACGGAAGAAATCACTCAAATTGTCGCTGATTCAGGGATAAATGCCGTTCAGCTGCATAGTAATGAATCCCCAGAATTTTGCCAAAAGCTGCGCCAAGCTTTACCAGAGATTGAAATTATTAAAGCCTTAAGGATAAGAACTCCAGAATGTTTAAATCAGGCAGATAGTTATTTGAGTTGTGTAGATACACTATTGCTAGATGCTTACCATCGAAAAATGTTGGGCGGCACTGGTAAAACCTTAGACTGGCAAAGGCTACAAAAATTTCGTCCCACTATCCCTTGGTTACTAGCTGGTGGCTTGACACCAGATAATGTCTTAGATGCCCTAACGTTGGTGCAACCCAGTGGGATTGATCTATCCAGTGGTGTAGAGCGAACACCAGGTGATAAAGATTTAAAAAAGGTTGCTCGGTTATTCGAGAAATTAGGATCAAGAGTTTAAGGTTGAAGGTTAAAATTTAAATGTTTAATGTTAAGTGTTAAATGTTGAAGGTTGAAGGTTGAAGGTTGTTGGCCTTTGGCGTTCGGTGTAGGGTAGGTTTAAGATTAAAGATCAATAGTCAACAGTCAACAAGGTTTGGGATGATTCTAATGGAATGGTAAAGTGGAATTGACTACCTTGATTTTTCCCCTCAGACTTAGCCCAAATTTTTCCACCCATACCTTTAATAATCTGACGACAAATAGCTAGACCAAGACCTGTGCCACCAACAGTGCGTCGGAGTGAATCTTCCTCTTGATAAAAACTTTCAAATATTGCGTCTAGCTGACTGGGTTCAATACCCCTACCTGTATCCGCTACAATTACTTCTAGCATAGGATTACGGTGGCGATTCTTGGTTATCAATCCCACCGAATCAGGTTGAGTTTCATTAATTTGGGCTTGGATAGTGATTTTACCCCCTGGCTCAGTAAACTTACAGGCATTATCTAGGAGTTTGGTTAAGACTTCTACCAATCCTTCACCATCTGCTAGGACTGTAGGTAACACAGAGGGTAGTTTAACGTTGATTTCTGGTAGTGTATCTGGTGACCAAATTGATCTCAGAGCAGAAAGAGCCAAGTCTAGGACTTCGATAATCTGGATGGATTCAGGGTAACGGGATGTCTGACCACTTTCTAACTTAGACAGAGTGAGGAAATCTTGAATCAGTTTACGCATGCGCTCGGCATCGGTTAACGCCGTATCAAGCATAGTTTGCCGAAACTCCGTTGGCATTTCTGGTTCACTCTCTAAACTTTCTAGGCAAACTCGAATAGTTGATAAGGGAGTTCGTAATTCATGACCAACGATAGCAATCAGATTATTGCGGGTTCGTTCTAGGGCTTCTAGTTGGTTATGGAGTTGAGTTAAGTCAGTATAAGCTTGGGCTTGATTCAACGCTACCCCAGCTTGAGTTGCGATCGCTTCTACTAAATCAATCTCGTCTTCGAGCCATCTATAGGCTTCCGAACCGCCATGGTGAAGTTCGAGCATCCCCAGCAGTGTTCCTTGATAGTGTATTGGTACCAGTAACCAAGATCGAATCTGCCAACGCTCAATAGTTGTCCTCAGAGCTGGGTTATTGTGTAAGTTGGGAGCTCCAGTAACATCAGCAATGGCAATGGCTCGTTCCTGAGCTAGAGCGACTTGAATTAGAGGATTATCTGCTAACGACCACATCTGTCCAGTGAGGGACGGTAAACCAGAAGCAACCGATTCATACTCAATTTTTGCTTGCTGGTCACTAGGACTACAGCGGTAAAGCAGGCAACGGCAAGAATTAAAGGTGTTTCCTAACTCCTTTACTGTCGCTGCTAGAACATCTTGGGGATTGAGGGAGCGACGGATGGTGGCGGTGATGGCATTAATCAGACGCTCCTTGCCTTCTTTGGTGGTCAGGACTCGATAAGCTTTCAGGAGCTTATATTGACTAGCTTGCAGATAAGTTACCAGCCGCTGAGCAAAAATACTAATATCAATCCCTGCACTCGTCAGCAACAATGTTTTCTCTGGGAGCTCTGTGGTCAAACCATAGTGCTGCCATACCTGCTCCACTTTTGGGGCTAGTTCTGGTCGATAACTAGCAATCCGTCCCAGTAACAGTCGAGCAGCATGAATAGTAACCCGGGGGTCAAAGGACCAAAATCCCTCAAACCTGCGCGCCTGATCGATCGAAATTGCTGGTGTCAGTTGTTCTCGACAAATTAGGCAAGCTGTATACTTCTGCGCCAAAATCACCAGGTGCCACTCTTGGGCAAGACCATCATTTGGGTCTAAGGGGATAATTTCTAAGGATTGTTCAACCACAGCAAAGCCAGACTCGGATTCTGGTGCCGCCAGCACATAAACTTGGTTTGTACGTTGGGCAATTCGCTGATAGCGGTGGACTTCCTGACGATAAAACTTTTCATGCTGGAAATTGGCAATCACCAAGGGAGAGTCATCCACTGCTAGCACGAGGTCTTCCATGGCATGAGAAAGAGCTGTCAAGGAAGATTTGAAGTACATTTGGCAGCGCAGATCTGGTAACTCTTGCCGTAAATCTCCCAGTAACGAATTCGGATTATTCACCTAGAAATCCCTCCCTAATTAGTCCCACTCCACCCATGAGGGGGATAGTTTTACCTCAACAAACCCTTTTGATCAAACAAACCCTTTTGATCAAACCAACCCTTTTGATCAAGGGATTATTTATTAGTTGTTAGCTGTTAGCTTTTGGAAGTTTGAATATTCACTACTGAGTTGATCTGGTACCGTTGCCCCAGAAAGCTCAGCCTGACCCAAATCTACATTTGAGAGAGTAACCCGTCTCAAGTCTACCTGACTCAAAATTGCTCCACTCAAGTTTGCTTGAGAAAGGTCAGCATCACACAGATTTGCCCTAGTCAAGTCTGCCTGGTGCAGACAAGCACCAGTCAAGTTAGCCCCTCTTAAGTCAGCGTAGCGTAGGTCTGCCCTGGTTAAATTGGCTCCTCGCAAATCGGTATCCTGAAGAACGGTTAATCTTAAATCGGCTCGGGTTAGAATAGCTTGGCGCAGGTTTACTCTAGTCAGATTCGCCCGAATCATAAATGCCTGACTCAAGTTAGCCTGCACTAGAGAGGTTTTTTTCAAATTGGTTCGCCACAGTTTCGCTCCAGTCAGATTTGCCTGATTAAGGTTGACTTCCTGTAAAACCGCGAGACTCAGGTTGGCGTCAGCTAGGTTGACTCGTCTGAAAATTACTCCAGTCAGATTGACTTCACTCAGGTTGATTTGCTGGAGATCTACTCCACGGAAATCCCTCTCACCTGCTGAATAACGCTCTAGAAGCTCAATAGTATCCATTTGGGGTATCCATAGCTGGCAGCTGCGCCAACATGACATAGTGTTAATTTTAATGTAACATAATGTTAAGAATACTTTTTGTATGTAAATGATTATGTTAAATTAGGAAGTTTTATCCGGAGATAAGCTATTCTTATCGGTGCCTGCAATCGATTGGTGATAAAATATGAAGCTTACCCGAACAGGTAAGTGTCGGCTTCAAGCTAACCCTAGCTATTCCTTGTGCTTTTAAGCTGGCGTAAAGTCTTTGCTGACTTGGTGTGGGATGCCACAATAGAGATCCAACTCAAGATCTAAGAGCAGTTTTGACCATTGATAGCCCAATAGCTGATTTGGAGGTAAGCTCAGAATAAGCTGTTGCTGTAACCAACGCTATGGTCTACTGATTTTAAAACTGCGTTCACCAGATCGAATGTTGCTCTGATGATTATCATCAATCTGTTGTGATTAGCCGTTCTGATAAGGAAAAATTGCCGTGGAAGCTGGGAATCAGCAAAGGATTTTAGGCTATTTCATTGAAGAAGCGAAAGAACACCTGGAAACCATTGAACAGGGACTGTTAAATCTGGGCTCAGTGGTCAATGAACCAGAGACGGTTAATGAATTGTTTCGCGCTGCTCATTCTGTAAAAGGCGGGGCGGCGATGTTGGGATATACAAGTATTCAAAAGACTGCCCATCGTTTAGAGGATTCTTTCAAAGTACTTCAAGAGAATAAGATTAAGGTTGATCAACAGCTGGAGACTCTGTTTTTAAAGAGTTATGATACCCTCAAAGCTTTGATTGATCTGTTGGAAGGACCGTTTGGGTTTGAGCAAAGTGAAGCAGAAAAAATTATAAAAGCAGCTCAGCCAGGCTTTGAACAATTACAGAATTATCTCAAAACTTTGGTCAGTGGTGAGAGTCAATTACCAGCCGCAATGGCTTCTAGCTCTGCTGCTGAAAAAGCGATTCGTTCTGATCAAGTTTCGACTAGCAAAGCTTCTTCTTCAGCAAAAGGTAAATTTCCCCCAGACTTTGGGCCGAAGGTGATTAGCCTGCTTAAAGATATGCTAGAGCTGTTTAAACAATCTTCCACACCAACCAATCGCCAACAACTTCAAAAGCTTTGTAAGCGTCTGGCTCAACTGGGGGCTGGGATTGGTAGTTGGCATAAATTAGTGGTAGTTTGCCATAAAGCGATCGCAAATCCTCAAAACTCCTATATCCAGTTAGCACCATTAGTGATCAAAGAACTCAAAGAAGCTAGTGACCAGTTGCAAGCAGCACAGGGTAATCTAGACGAGTTGCGAAAGGCAGCGGCTGCGATCGCTCCGAGTTCAGCACTGCAAAAACTAGCAGCTGTAGGATCTACTGGGCGAAGCCGAACCACTAAGGGTAAGGAAATTACTATTGTGCTAGAACCAAAAGCCGCCGCCAAGGTACTCATCCAAGCCTTTGATAAACCCCAGCTGTCAAAACTGGTTAAGTTACTGATTCCAGCAACTCGTGCTTCTTCCTAGGCCAACGAATCGCACTTTTGATTAACGTCCTAAGTGCCGTGATGCCAGCTGCATGGCATCATAAATATCCACATCCCCATCCCCATCAGCATCTAGAAAGCCACTGAGTACAGAATTAGAACCAAGGGGATTCTCAATATTGGTGCCAGTCTTGAGGAAATTCAACACCACGGGTACCAGGGTGGGTAGCATGGCTTGAATGATACCAGCATTAATGCCTGTCTTGCTGGTAATTTCTCCAACAAGCTCCTGGATCTGAGGCGCACTAAAGAGCATATTGACCACTTGAGAACTAGCACCAATGCCACCAAATTGATTAACTAGTGCTTGTACCTGCTCATCTCCTTCATTTCTGCGCTTTTGTTGCAGCGCTGAACGCACATACTTACCTACAATTGAGGTGGCAGATTGCACCGCTGAGGGATTGGTGTGATGGTTACCACTCAACTGCTGTACCGTGTCCAGAATATCCCCTAGCTGACTAGAACTAGCTTGTTGTGTAGGACTATTAATGGCACTGAGAATACTATTGAATAAGTTCATTGTTTTTTTTACAGATTTAAACAGTCAGTTTTAAACAGTTCTTTCCAAAATCAATTATAAATTGCTGATAGCTTATATAGCGAAAGGCAACAGGCAACAGGCAACAGGCAACAGGGGAAAGATATCCGGAGTTTTATTGGACAGCGTCTCGGGTTGCTGGAGATGGGGGAATTCTTGCCGGATCTTCTAAGATTAATAATTAAAACCTATCCTATCTTCCATGCCCCTGCCACGTCTACTAACCCTAATTATTGGCCTCATTATTATTCTGGGGCTAATGCTTTGGTTGATTAATGGTATATACCAACTATATATCCAAATTTCCTTTACTGCTCCGGTACTGGCTAATTTACTGCTGCTGTTGGTGATTACCTTGCTAGGGCTACTAATATGGGCCTTAATCTACACCATGGGGTTATTTGGTAAATCCCGGAAACGGCCAGGTAAAGGTCGTCTGGAACCTAAAGCCCCGGAGGTAAAAACTGAAGCAGCAGAAGAAACCCTTAAAGCAGTAAGGCAACAGGTCAAACAGATTCAGGATGAAGTGTCACGGCAAGCGATGCTGCGTCGCTCTGAGGAAATTGAAGCTATCCTCTCCCGTGGGGAACTGTTAGTGGTAGTGTTTGGTACTGGTTCAGCGGGGAAAACTTCTCTAGTGAATGCTTTGATTGGTCGGATGGTGGGTGAAGTCGGTGCGCCCATGGGAACGACGGAGGTTGGGGAAACCTACAAACTAAAGCTGAAGGGATTAGAACGCCCAATTCTGATTACTGATACACCAGGAATTTTAGAATCTGGCGTGGTTGGCACTCAGCGAGAGCAATGGGCACGACATCTGGCAACGGAAGCAGATTTGTTGTTGTTTGTGGTGGATAACGACTTACGACACTCAGAGTATGATCCATTCCGAAAGTTGGCAGAGATTGGGAAGCGATCGCTTCTGGTCTTCAATAAAATTGACCTGTACACGGAACAAGACTCAGAGAGGATTCTAGCACGATTGCGCCACCGAGTAAGGAGCTTTATTGCTGGTTCAGATGTAGTTGCGATCGCAGCCAATCCCCAGCCTGTTACCCTAGAAAATGGTCAGCTTTGTCAACCTGAACCGGAAATTTTGCCCTTAATCCGTCGCTTAGCTGCTGTATTAAGAGCAGAGGGAGAAGAGTTGATTGCTGATAACATTCTGCTACAATCCCAACGGTTAGGCCAAGAAGCTCGACACATCCTCGACAAGCAGCGCAGGCGAGAAGCAGAGAAAGTGGTGGAACGGTTCCAGTGGATTGGGGCGAGTGTAATTTCTCTGACTCCCTTACCCGTGGTGGATTTGTTAGCAACTGCAGCAGTCAATGCCCAAATGGTGGTGGAAATTGGCAAAATCTACGGCTGTGAACTGAATATGGAAAGGGGTCGGGAATTAGCCCTATCCTTGGGAAAAACCTTAGCTAGTTTGGGTATTGTCAAGGGAGCGGTTCAAATCCTTAGCACTACACTAAGGTTTAATCTTGCCACCTATATTGTCGGCAAAGCGATTCAGGGGGTAACCGCTGCTTATCTGATCCGAATTGCTGGGAAAAGCTTTATTGAATACTTCCGCAATGACCAAGACTGGGGAGATGGAGGGATGAGTGAAGTGGTGCAGAAGCAGTTTCAGTTAAACCAGCGCGATGAGTTTATTAAAGCCTTTGTCAGTGAAGCGATCGCAAAAGTAGTCAAACCTCTGACAGGGAAACCAGAAGCCCAATCACCAATCGATGAAAGGGACTAAATCAAGGGCAAAGCCAGGAAATCATAAATCTCCGCCAGAATGCCTATCAAATCGACTCACATTCCTGTTTAATGAAATAGAGTAGATTCAATGTTTTCTCCAGCCCCCCATGCCCCTCACATCAATGGGGGTTTCTTTTTATCTATCGTTTTATATATCCTTTTCTCAAGGATACGAATCAACTACCTATAGTCAAAGCACTAGGTAGCAAGCTTCACCCTGCCCCGATTTACAGCGTGGAGCAATCTGTCGATGGAGTCTCTCTCTTCGGAGGTGAGTGAATCCTCCAATAGTGCTGCCATCAATCCATATCGATCAGCAAGAGTAATTTTTCCAGAGCTGCTAACTTTAGCAAATAGTTCTGGTATAGCACCGGGAATAAGACGAACTGGAGCCAACATTATACTATAGGGTAATGGCTGTTGTTTATATTTTTAACCTTTTTCCGGAGCTTGGGGATGTGGGGCTATACCCCCTGTTAAATCAAGTCCGGTTGAATACCCACTTTCTACTCCCACTAACTTTGCTGAATTCTTCTAAGGAGACCCTACTTCTGAGCTAACAGTGCTTTAGCCTTTTGCCAGAGAGCATCCAACTCATCTAAGGTGTAATCAGACAGTGGGCGCTCAGCCAATGCTTCCACTTGGGCTAACCTTTCAATAAAGCGTGCTTGGGTTCCCTGCAAAGCAGCTGAAGGGTCAAGGTCATACCAACGCGCTATATTAATCAGAGTAAACAGTACGTCTCCCAATTCTGCTTCCTGGTGGGCTTTATCGTCCTGTTCAAGTGCTTGTTGAAACTCAGCCAATTCTTCGTGAAACTTATCCCAAACTCCCTCAACATTATCCCACTCAAACCCACCACTAGCGGCCTTTTTCGATATCTTCATCCCAGCCATTAGGGGGGGAAGGGTTTTACTATAGCGACTGAGTTTATGACTCAATAATTGCTTATCCGCAACGGTTTCTCCTTTCTCTGCTGCCTTAATGTCCTCCCAGTTTTGACGCACCTCCTCGACATTATCAACCTGGACATCACCGAACACATGGGGATGACGGCGGATTAGTTTTTGAGTAATCCCCTGAGCTACCTCGGTCAAGGTAAACTGACCTTGCTCACTACTAATCTGAGCTTGCAGAACTACCTGCAATAACAAATCCCCCAACTCCTCTGCGATCGCATTTTGATTGTTACTGCGAATCGCATCCACTACTTCATAAGCTTCTTCAATCACATAAGGAATTAGGGACTGAGGGGTCTGAGCCAAATCCCAAGGACAACCACCCTCAGGCGATCGCAATCTGGCTACCACATCAATCAACTCTTGCAAAGCCGCCAACATCGAAACCTGATCAACTGGCTGAGCTTGTTCCGGGGAAGTAGACATAAAACCGAAAAGCGAAACGCAACTTAATTATTCTTAACGAAATTCACCACTAATGCCAAATTTTAGGTAAGCATTCAGCTATCAGCTATCAGCTATCAGCTATCAGCTATTAGCTATCAGCTTATGCCCATGCTACTTGAAGTGCTATCAGCTTTCAGGCGCTTTAACTGTACGGGGTCGGATCAGTAAAGCGAGCAGGGATTTTCAACCAGCCGTACCAGCACCCCCCACCTTGTTTACTACCTCCCGTTGATTAGCTGACGGCTGACAGCTGATAGCTGTTGGCGTAGCCTGCGCGTAGCGCATATGCTTACCTTTTGCCTTTGCGTGCTTTGCGTCTTTGTGGTTTAGTCTTACCAGCACCCCTACCCTTGCTCCTCCCTTGCTTGGGAGACCATAACCCCGTGATCCCCCCTTTTTTAAACTGCTTATAAGCGGAACTTCCCCAATCACTGACAAAATGCGCGATCGCACCCAACTCCAATCCCACCACACAGGCCATCAACCAGGTACGATATTCCCACACCCTACCGCCCAGCCCTTGAATCAGCTCTAGCCAACGATCTGGTTCATCCTGGAATAGCTGAAACACCAGCAATCCCACACCCCCAAACAAGACGAGCCAATTGGCTAGATAAAGCAGTCGCAAAATTGTTCCAATCACTGGTCCATGAGAAAAAATAGAACGGTGAGGCACCATCCTCTGATAAGGAATCCAAATCCAGCGCAACCAGCCCCAACGCTTAAAGGGTCGAGAGTATAGATCTAAATCAGGGCTAAACATCAAGCCTCCAAACAGGAAACCTCCAGCTACAATCAAGGTCAAATCACTACTCCGGGTTACTACCAGGCTCAAAACCGTGACTACTGGCAAACTCCACAAGGTTATGCGATCATGTATATAGCCAGAGGACATATTTTTTATAGTTGTTGTCGTCTTTGGAAAAATATGCTATAGTAAGTAAGTATTGCATACGGGCGGTTAGCTCAGCGGTAGAGCGCCTGCCTTACAAGCAGGACGTCACTGGTTCGAATCCAGTACTGCCCATGTCCGTTAAATTCCAAAGTTAAACAAAGAACTAACTCTCGCTTGTTAGCTGGCCGGTAAAAGAAGCCCCACGTCTCAATCCGTAAGGATGAGTGCTTAAAGTTACCGTAAGAATAGTGGAGCCTTAATCAAAAAGTTTTAACCCTTTTACCCATAGCCGACCAACCATAAAGGCTCCACTATTCTAAGGTTTCGTCTCCAGGGATGAATTTTACACAGAGTCTTTGGGATCCCGGAAGCGAGCTATTAAACTCCTAAGTAACTCAGAGCACGTCATTCCCCTGCGGTCAGCTTCCTGTTTCAGTTGCTTCTTTTCAAAGCCAGTCAACCTAATCATTAAATTTTTGTATTTAATTTTGTTTTAACATATGTAAATACGAATGTTATCTTGATAATAGGTCGAAAAACAGGAGATGGCAACAATGATAACAGCCTATCAGTACCGGCTAAGGTTAACTAAGTCACAAGAAGCGGAGATAGAAAGATGGCTTGACATGCTTCGACATCAATACAACTACTTACTGGCTGACAGATTTAGCTGGTATGAACAGAATCGCTGTTCCATTAACTCTTGCCCTCTTGTTTGCCACTTACCAAATTTAAGGAACAATCCAGACTATTTTTCCCAAAAGAAAACCCTCCCCCAGTT